>JAJISH010000445.1 GCA_022848825.1 Thermoplasmatota archaeon | reverse complement strand
GTAGACGTTGTGGACCCCGGAGGAAAGCGGTGCCGGCACAGAGACCACATCTGTGGCCGTGACCGTCGCCTGAGCGGTGACGTCAACGCTGTCGACCTCAAGCAGGACGCTGAGGACATCGATGCCTGAGGCGTCGCTGTAGCTCGCGCCTATCGTGGGGGTGGTCACACTTATCACAGATTGATTGGCGGGCTGCAGGTTCGTAATCTCTGGCGGGTCGGTCTCCGTCCCGACTATCCTGAACGGTCCATCGCTCTTGTCCCAGTTCCCTCGAGCAGTCGAATCGGTGACGTTCACTCTCACGAAGCAGTCGATTGACGAGTCGTTTGGCACGGACCACAGATAGGTTCCGTCATTGGCTTCCCCATCGCTGATCTGAGTGTATGTGCCAAAAAGCCCGCCTGTAGAATACTCAATGCGGATCGTCAGCGGCGCGGTCCCGCCAGAGGCCGTCCAGTTGATGTAGTGATCAGTGAACGCGTCCCAGACTTCTCCACCGTTCGGCTCTTCCACGTCGACCGTCAGCGGTGGAGCTGTCTCATCGTTCCGCCAGGTTTGGACACCGAACCCCTGACCGGCCGCACCGATATCAAGGTAGCCATCGCCATCGATATCGCCTGCCGCCACGCCGATTGCCATCCCGTTCGGCAGACCTCCCGTGGCGTCCGTCCAGGTGAAGCCCCCGTCACCTTCGTAAAGCTCGACTCCGGCTCCATCGAAGTTCCCTGCAAGGAGGTCAGGATACTTGTCCCCGACCAGGTCGGCAAGGATTACACCGTAATACGTCCCAAGGACTGGCAACCCGTTGGATGCATCCGTCCAGTTGCTCGTCCCGTCACCAAGCCAGGCCCGAAGCCCGTGCCCGACCTGATCCGTGGCAGCCACGACATCCAAATGCCCGTCAAGGTTGAGGTCACCGAGCGTGACGCCATTCCATTGATCGGTCCAGGGAAGTCCGTTCGAAACCTCGGTCCAGTTCCCTGCACCGTTCCCTAGCCATACGTGCATTCCTGCACCAGCAGCAGCGAGATCGACGTTGCCATCGTGGTTGACGTCGTCCATCCACACGCTGTAGTATCCGCCGTTGTTCGGCAAGTCCTCTGAAGCGCTGACCCACGCGCCAGTACCATCTCCCAAGAATACCTGGACGCCGTCAGTCTCGTGCGCCATGGCGATATCGAGATTGTCATCGTGGTTGACATCTGCAAGGTGTATGCCAGTAAACCGCGGTGTCGTGGGCAAGCCTATTGACGCAGGCGTCCATGTTCCGGCACCGTCCCCTGTCCACACGCCGACGCCAGTGCCATCTCCACTGTCATAGTTGGACGCAACAACGTCCAGGTTCCCATCGTTGTTAGTGTCTCCGAGACAGACACCGCCACTGTACCCAGTGATCGGCAGACCGTTCGCCGCGAGTGTCCAACTCCCCGCGCCATCACCGGTCCAGACACGAACACCGAAGTAACCGGCAGTGGCGACGTCGAGGTTCGTATCGTTGTCGATGTCGCCGAACCAAACCGCGAAATGGGTCTCAAGCATTGGCAGACCGTTGGAGGCGGACACGAATCCCGAGGTCCCTGGGCCTTCGTCCTCTGAGGCCTCGACGATTGCGTTTCCGAAGAGGCTTCCGATCAGAGCCGCGACCAACAGGAAATGAGACACCGAGATGCGAGCCAAAGAACCACCGTTACTCCTCTTCATCCTCCTCGTCCTTCTTCCTCCTCATGAGTAGGAGTATGAGCAGCAACCCGATTATCACTATGAGAGCCAGGAGCATGATCCACCAGGGGAACTCGCCCGCCACTTCTTGTGGAGTGAACGTCACGGTGGTCGTATCTGTCCCGCTGTTCCCCGCGCGGTCCGTGACCGTGAGGGTGACCACATAGGCGTCTCTGTCCTCGAACGTGAATTGCGGGGAGCCGCCGAACAGCGTGACGGTCGAGTCCTGGTACGTGAATGTCCACTCGTAGGAGGCTATTCCGCTCCCGCTCGGACCATCGCTCGATCCGCTTCCGTCGAAGATGACCGTGTCGCCTCTCCCAATCTCAATGTCCAGACCGGCATTCGCGACAGGCGGGGTCGTGTCCAGGAATATCGTGACGGACCGAATCGACTCCTCGTTGCCCACGTTGTCCACTCCCTTGAAGTAGACCTTGTGCTCGCCCTCGCCCATTGTTCCCACGAGTAGCGGCCCCGAGTACGTGTTCGGACAGTTCGGGTCGTCCACACCGTATGCGATGGAGGCCACTCCCGAGGCGTCGTCTATCGACGTGATGGCAACGGTCGCCAGGCTATTGTCAAGGTAGGTCACGTTCACCGAATCGTAGTCTGGGGTCGAACTCAATGGCGGAGTCTCGTCCAAGAAGACGACCTCCACGACCTCGACTTCCACGTTCCCGAGGTTGTCCGAGCTCTTGAATCGTATCTCTCTGGAGCCGTCGTCTCCTGAGATGAATATGGATGTCACGAAAGGCGTCCAGTTCACCTCTGGAGTCACTCCCCTATAGACGGCATATGAAATGGAATCGGCACCGCTTCCCGCCCCGTCATCCGCCGAGAGCGATATCGGGGTGGCGGACGTCACATACGTCGTGCCCGAGTCCGCATGGCTTGGCGCATCCACGACCATGATCGAGGTCGGCGGGGAGTTGTCCAGATATACGGTCTCTATGACCTCGGTTTCTTCGTTGCCGAGGAGGTCCGTGCTCTTCACCTGGATCTCTCTCTGCCCGTCGTCACCGGACAGGAAGACCGTTCCCGTGTCGTACGGTGTCCAGTCAACCTCCACGGTCATTCCCTTGAGAACCCTGTAGAGCGTCTGGTCCACGCCGCTTGCGGCGTCGTCCCTGAAGAACCTGATGGGGGTGGACAATGTGATGTACGTGACGCCAGCGTCGATGTAGCTTGGTGTCTCTATGGATACAGAAGAGACTGGCGGCGTGTTGTCCAACCGGACTTCCTGAACGTTCGGCTGCTCCTCGTTCCCGTAGTCGTCCACGCTCCAGTACTTGACGTAGACCAAGCCGTCAGGCTTCATGGGTGAGATGGAGAACTCGGATGTGTACAGGCTGTAGGCCGGCTCAACTTCACCCTCCGCGTAGTAGAGGTAGAGCATGGCCTCGATCCCGGCTGGGTCTTCAGCTGTCAAGCGGAACGACGTGGACGACCTGACGTAGATCTGCCCGAGCGGGTCAGTGTAGTTAGGACCGAGAATCGTCAGCGATGTCGTAGGTGGCGTCGCGTCGATGAAGAACGACCAGGACTCCGTCGTCGTCCTCGCGTCCAGGTCTGCCACGGAAAGGAAGACATTGTGGCTGCCATCGGAAAGCGGCACTGAGGGCACGTAGAGAACGCCGGTCTGCGTCACTGTCGCCTGCGTGGTCACATCAATCGCATCGACCATGAGCACGACACTGCTCACGTCTATCCCCATATCATCGCTGTAACTGGCGCTTATTGTAGGTGTCGTATCACCAATGACCGACTGATCGGCGGGTTGCAGATTCGTGATCACAGGGGGCTGGACGGCAACCGAGAACCACCACGTCACGACAGCTACGTTCTGCGGCTCGGAGTTGTCGCTCACCGTCAGGTAGACGTCATGAACACCATCCGAAAGCGGCACGCTCGGGACGTAGATGACTCCGCCCGCTGTCACGGTAGCCAGGTGTGTCACGCTGATGGCGTCCACCCTGAGCACGACGCTCGCGGTGTCGATTCCAGACATGTCGCTGTAGCTCGCACCGATGGTAGGTGTCGCAACTCCAATCGTCGACTCGTTCGCGGGCTGCAGGTTTGAAATCACAGGCGGCAGCGTGTCCACGGTGAACGACCACGTCTCTACCTCGACATTCGAGGGCACCGCCAGGTCTCCCACCTCCAAATATACGTCGTGAGCGCCTTCTGACAGAGCAGCGGACGGCGTGTAGGTTACCATATTCGGGCCCACGGTCGACTGACCGGTTCGGTCCACGCCATCGACCCTGAGAAGAACCGAAGTCATGTCGATCCCGGAATCGTCCGAGTACATAGCGCTGATGTCAGGGGTGCTGTCCCCGATGATAGACTGATTGGCGGGTTGAATGTTGAATATGAAAGGGAGGGTCGCATCTACGGTGAAGGACCACAACTCGGTCGCCATGTTCTGAGGGTCGGAGTTGTCTTTCACCTCCAGATAGGCGCTGTGGACTCCGTCCCAGAGAGGGAAGCCAGGGGCGTAGGTCACACCACCAGGCGTTACTGTCGCTGAGGGCGTCACATCGATCCCATCCACTTGGAAGAAGACACTGGCGACATCTA
>JAJISH010000444.1 GCA_022848825.1 Thermoplasmatota archaeon | reverse complement strand
ATTCGGGGTCATTCCTGAAAGGATGGTTGTCAAGCCACTCGGCAAGGTATGGAGTTGAGTCTATCAAAGGAACACGTCTCATACCGGTCTTCCCCTGCAACGTGATTCTGGTCAGAGTTTCCTCGAAGTCCACATGCTTGACCTGCATCGTGAGGAACTCTCCAGCCCTACAGCCTGATTCCCAAATGACTGAGATCACCGCCCGGTCTCTCAGATGCCAGGCAGACTCAATCATGCTCTTGACCTCCTCTTCGGTCAGCAACTCTTCAGGCAGCTTCTGGTTGTTTATCTTGCGTCCAGTCTTGATCCACTGAACCGAGTCAGGATACTCCTTTCCTCCATCCAGCCACTTATAGAACTTCTTAATCGTCTTCTTGAAGTCAAGCTTGGTCTGGTATGCGTACTCCGTTTCTTCAAGTCTGTTCAGGACCCTTTCGAAGTCTGCCTTGTTGGCTTGGTCGAAGTCCTTGGCGAGGAAATCAGCAAGAATAGGTAGGTCATGGAGATACCGAAGAGCCCTTGCTACACTGAGTCCTTCCGCAACACAGTGCTTCTGGAATTCGAGAATCATCTTCGTGTTGCGGTCAGATAGATTCTCCATCCCCCTGATTTGCTCGAGTTTTCTCCTAAGCCTCTTCTCATAGTCGTAGATATCCCTCATCTCAGGCATGGCTACCTCTATGGGCTTGGGGTGACTTAAACCTTTAGTTCAGTGCTCCCGCCGGGATTCGAACCCGGGTGTCGGGCTCGAAAGGCCCGAATGATTGACCGGACTACACTACGGGAGCGTCAAGTGCTCAATATGACCCGTTTATATATCGTTTTCTGGCGGGCCGTCTAAAACTCGCCGGTCATCTCTCTCGCCAGGAGGTGGTAGTCCTTTGACTCCATCGCGGACGGGTTGACGGGGAGAAGGAGTATACCTTTGCTGAGAGTGACGTACTCGTTGACCTTCTGCATGAATCTCAAAGTGGCGTCGAAGCTGTTCTGAGTTATGAGATACTCGACCCCCTCGAGCAGCACCGGACTTCCCTTCCTCTCGTTCAGATACTTGGATATGCTCGAGAGGATACCGACGAGATTGGTCGGAGAGAGGTATGGAAATGATTCCTCGCGTCCTTCCGCCTTCGTGAGCCATATGAGTTCGGCGCCCTGGGCGGGGAACCTCTTCTCAAGCGTGCCCGGGTGCATCCTCGTAATCCCGAGTCCCATTCCGCATTCCTGGACGAGAGAGGAGAACATCTCCAGACTTCTCTCAGGTCTCGCCTCGCGGATAATGTACTTCCCGCCCTTTCTCAGCTCTCCGATCTCACCGTGCTCCTCCGCCTCAGGTTCCTCGAAGGTCAAGGACTCGATCTCCCTGGACTTGCCCTCCACGTTCAGGTGCAGAGTGGCCTTCTTGCTATTCGCCATTATTCTGAACTCCGACGTCGTGTATCCTTTCGTCGTGAGCTTCATGACGTCGTCCCACGCCTCGCTCAAGCCGTCCTCGTATCCTTTCAGATATGCCTTCTTAGGACTCTTCTTCGCCATTATCGAATGGATAAGCATTCGGCGAATAATGAACCTTGTGGGGATTATCCGAAGTAGCCGAGGTCCTCCTTCCTCTCCGCTTCCTCCTCCACATCCTTTAGTGAGGAGGCGATCTGATCTATGTGCTTCGCCCTCTCCTCCAGGCTGCCGAAATCGAGTTCGACGCCGAGAGCCTTCTGCAGCACTTCCAGAACCGACTGTGCGCTCTTCGGGTCAACGAAGTATCCGGATGTCTCGCCCATGAGACAGATGCACTCCAATCCGTGAATCTTCCCCAGGCCCAGCAGAAGACCGCTGGCTCCGACTATGCCCGCACCGGGCTCCCCCTTGGGAAAGACGACGCCGAGCTTCTTCATGTCCTTCACGAGAGACTTGTCAGTGGCGGCGCCTATGACCCTTGGGGTGGCGATCATCCTCCCGACACCGTAGCCGCCGAGCGTGTAGACCCTCTTCACTTTCATGTCCAGAATCGTGTTCATGATGAAGTCAGAGAGCTCATACTGCCCCTCGGGCGTCAGCCCTTGGAAGTCGCCGACGAGTATTACGATGTCGCTTCGATCCCCTTTCCGCTTGACATAATGGAGCTGGTTGCCCACTAGCCGGATAATCCCACCGTCATCGACGACGACCTGAGGGGGAAAGTGCTTCGAATATATCTCCGCGAACTTCTTGGCCTTCAGCTCGCCCAGCAAGTGTTCCGCTGCGAGCTTCCCCACGTTCCCCACGCCGGGCAAGCCTTCGATGAAGATCGGATTCTTCAGGCTCGGCTCTTCCAGATACTCAATCGTTATGTCTTCCATTCTCACACCTCTGCAGCTTGAGTTGCCTTCTGAATCTGCCATACCTGTCCTCTGGAGAGAACCTGGGCGGCAAGGCCATGCCAGTGGAGGACCCACACTTGGGACACCCTCCCCCAAGAGTGTAGATATCGCAATCCTTGCATTTTCTGATGAGTGTGCGCATACTTACGCCTTTCTGCTGAACTTCGCTTCCCCGCCGACTGAGACTAGGTGATCAATGACCTTCTCCGCGGTCCGGTTCATCTCTTCCTCCGCGGTCTTGTAGTCCGGGGCCGTCACGACAAGTCTGTACCTCGGAGCCCCCATGTACTGTACGGACACCTCCGCCTTCTTGTTCTTCTCGGCCTTGGCCAGAGCCTCACGTATATGGACGATGCCGTCGGGCAGAGGACAACTGATCTCAAAGAACCCGTCTATGTTGACAAAGGGCGGCTGGATGTTCTCCTTGGCAACGTCAACGAACGTCTCCACCCAGTCTCCCTCGAAGCCCTCCTCCTTCATCGTCTTCTCGTCGAAGACTGCCTCCTCGAAGGCGCCGTAAAGACTGCCGAACTTCTCGATGAGGTTTCTAGCGTGCTCCTCCTCGAACTCCTTGAGGTCCTTTCCGCCGCGCTCTGCCACGAGCTCGAGCAGCTTGTGCGCCTTCTGCTCGTTCTTCCACTGTTGGATCTTCTCCCGCTTCTGATGCTCGTTCACCTGCTTCAGGGAAAGGTCTATGTGACCCTTGGACGGGTCGACCCTGAGAACCTTGCAGACGACCTTCTGACCCTCACGAACGTAGTCCCTGATGTACTTGATCCAGCCGGTGGCCACCTCGGCGATGTGTATGAAGCCTTCCTTCCCCTCGTACTCGTCCAAGGAAACGAACGCACCGAAGTTCTTCACGTTCGTCACGGTGCAGACGACGAGTTCTACTTCCTCGGGAAACGTGGGCAACCCAGCCATTACTCCACGGCCTTCACGACTTCTCCTCTAATCTCCGCCTTCCCCCCCTTGGGTCGCACAATCGTCGCCCCGCAAACGAGACAGGTGACCTTCGTGGATGCATGGTCGAAGACGATCTGCTCGTTCGGGCAGTCTGGACAGCGGACCTGAAGGAATTTGCTCTTCGGTCCGGGCAGATCGACCATCTCAGTCCTCCAGCTCGAACTTCTTGGCCCTGAAACACTTACGATGGTGAGCCTTGCCGCATTCCTTGCAGCGATAGCGTATGTACACGCGCTTTGTCGGCTTCTCCCTCCCCTCATACTTGGCCCTCGGGAATCCTCCATAGCCCGCCATGACCCTTCTGAACCTCCGCTGACCTTTCTTGAACTCGCTCCTTGGTCTTGTCTTGACTCTCTCTATCTCAAGTTTGGTGTGCTTGTTGCACGAAGGGCAGAATCCGTTTATCCTGCGGGGCATTTTCATCCTTCAGACCTCGTGAAACGTGCTATACAACAAACTCATATTTAGGGTTTGGGCTGTGCGCACCGGTCTGAACTGGCCCAGCAGGGCGGCCGCTCGGGCGACGCGGACTTGAATCGCAAGAATTATATATTGGCAGAATAATAATTGCCATGGTGACTCGCATATGCAGGGGGAGATGAGACTGAGTCGACTGGACAACGACATAATCGACAAGCTCATCTTCACAGGGATGTCCAAGAATCTGGCCAAAACCCTTGTCATCCTTTCCAAGAGGGAAGAGACCACCTCTGTCCAAGTCGAGAAGGCTACCGGACTGAGGCAGCCCGAGGTCTCTCTCGCGATGCAGGAGCTCCGTCGGAGAGGATGGGTCACCAAACGGGACATCAAGAAGGAGGGCAAGGGTAGGCCCGTTCACGCCTATCGCATCTCGAAATCCTTCAGCAGGATCGTATCAACGATCAAGAAGCAGGAGGACAAGAAGATCGAGAGGATGGTGAGGAACATGAACGAGCTTCGCTCGCTGACGAAGTAGCTATCGAACTGTTTTCAGACCCATATCGGTCCCGACGAGCACAAGGTTGGTAAGATTCACGAAGAGGCCGTTCTCCACGACGCCTGGGATGTTGTTCAACCTGCTCTCCAACCTCTTCGGGGAGGTTATCTCCTTGAACCTGCAGTCGAGTATGTAGTTCCCGTTGTCGGACACAAAGGGGATCTTCCTGCTCTTTCTGAGCTCGACCTCCATGCCTAACTTCTCCAGTCTCTTCAGGACGGTGCTCCAACCGAATGGAAGCACCTCCACGGGAACGGGGGACTTCGAGCCTAGCCTGGAGACCTGCTTCGCATCGTCGATGACGATTATCAGTCTCCGCGAGACGCTCGCCACGCTCTTCTCACGAACGAGAGCGCCGCCCATCCCCTTGATCAGGTTCAGTTTGGGATCGACCTCATCCGCTCCGTCTATCGAGATGTCCACATTCGGATGTTCGTGGAGGCTGGACAGTGGTATCTTGCATTGGCGGGCCAGATTCTCCGACTTGATAGATGTCGGTATGCCTATCACCCTGAGTCCCTCGCCCACCATTCTCCCCAGCTTCTTGATTGTATAGTGGACGGTGCTGCCAGTGCCCAGACCGACGACCATTCCGTCCTTCACATAATCACAGGCAGCTTCTCCCGCCAGTCGCTTCAGTCTCCTCATTTCAAATCCCTCATTTCCTCAATCATCCTGCACAGCTCGTCGATCACGAAGTCGTTGAAGTCCTTGCCCTTCTCTGCCGTCGACCTAGATGAGTCCCCGCTCACGCCCTCCTTCCAGTACTCCTCGGGATGCCTCAGGACCACGTAGGGCGGTATCTCGCTCTTGCCCTTGGGCCTCTCAGGTCTCACGAGGTCGGGACGGATCGCAAGCACACGGGACGTCTCAAGAAGCCCGGAATGACCGTCGCCTTCTTCCACCTTGTTCGATCGGTAGAGGACCTCATAGTCCGACGCGACCATCACATGAACCTCTCTCTCGTCCACCACGTCCTTCGCGGCCAGCCGAAGGGCGGCCATGTGCATTCCTCCCGCATGACCCGAGAGTAGGACGATGTTTCCGAACCCATTCCTGGCAAGCTCGCTTATCACGTCGTATGCAAGGGCTCGCATGGTGTCGAAGCTTATGGATATCGTACCGGGGAAGTTCCTCGTGGTCGAGCAGTTCCCATACCGTATCGGAGGGGCGATGAACGCTCCCGTCCTCTTCGCTATCTCGAGTGCAACGTGCTCCGGTTGGATGGAATCGGTACAGAGCGGCAGATGTGGACCGTGCTCCTCGACCGCCCCGATCGGGACTATGACCACCGAGTCCTCCTTCACCTTCTCCGCGAACTCCTGCGTGGTCATCTCATCGAGAAGCATCAGTTCCCCCTAGGCTAATCGCTGAGACCCACAAAAAGCTTAGGGTGCGCTCATTCGGACCCACAAGAGTCATATCGGAGTAAGTGATGGCGCGTGATACCGAATGAAAGTCGCTTCACTGTTCTCAGGCGGGAAGGATTCCACCCACGCCCTCTACTTGGCCCAGCAGATGGGTTGGAGCGTTGAACGGCTCGTCACAATCGTCCCGCAAGCGGATTCGATGATGTTCCACTTCCCGAACATCGAGCTCACGGAGCTTCACTCGGAGGCCCTCGACATCCCCTTGGTCAAGCGGAACGCGGGATCGGATGACGAACTCGACGTTCTCGAGGATGTGCTCGGAGACCTTGCTGTTGAGGGGGTCGTGATGGGAGCCATCGCGTCCGACTACCAGTACACGCGGATCAACGATATCTGCCACAGGATCGGTCTGCGGACCTTCGCCCCGCTCTGGAGGAAGTCCCAGGAGGCTGTCCTCCAGGATGAGGTCAAGGCGGGCTTTGAAATCGTCATCGTCGGCGTCTCGGCCGAGGGTTTGACGGAGGAGTGGCTCGGAAGGACCTTGTCGGGGGACGCTCTGGACGATCTCATCGCTCTCAGCAAGAGGACCCGATTCAATGTCTCCGGCGAGGGCGGAGAGTATGAGACCCTCGTTGTGGACGGCCCCAACTTCCTGAGAAGGCTGAACGTCGAGGAGGCTACCCGTGAGTGGGACGGCATGAGAGGCATCTACAGGATCCAGAAGGCTTCCCTCATGGACAAGACCAATCTTATTTAGGTGGACGCCAATATGCAGAACAGGGCCATTCGCATGAAGTCAACGTTTCTGATTCCCATCGTACTGATCCTTCTGTTCATCTCCTCGACCTCGCCGGCAATCACTTCCGAGGAGGAAATGAAGAGCGTCTCCCCGCTGCTCGAGCCCGCATCCGGCGGTCCGGTGGATCCGTCGGACGGCGTGACGGACTACCACACCTACGACGAGATGGTCACGGAACTCGATCAGGTCGTCGCCGACCACTCCCCCATAGTCTCTCTCATCTCAATCGGAAGCACATACGAGGGCAGAGACATCTGGGCGATGAAGATATCCGACAATCCGCAGATCGAGGAGGACGAGCCAGAGGTCTATTTCAACTGCATGCATCACGCGAGGGAGTGGTTGACGTTGGAGTTCTGCCTCTACGTCATCGAGGTTCTGACGGACGGCTACGGAGTCAACATGACTATCACGGACATGATCAACGGGAGACAGCTTTGGATAGTCCCTATGGTCAACCCGGACGGGCGGACGTACGATGGCGGGGACGATCCCACATCCTACACGAACTGGAGGAAGAATCGTTCCCCCAACGGAGACGGCACGTATGGTACCGACCTCAACAGGAACTACGGCTGGATGTGGGGTGGGGCGGGGTCCAGGGACTTGACGTGGACACAGACCTACAGGGGGTCGGGACCTTTCTCCGAACTCGAAACGAGCGCCATAAGGGACTTCGTCATGCAGCACGACTTCGTCTTCGCGATATCATATCACACCTACTCCCAGCTGATTCTCTATCCGTGGGGCAACACGGAGAACATCACCGAGGACGACGATATCCTCTCCACGCTCGCTACAGAGATGTCGAACAGAGTCACGAACAAGGCAGGTTCAAGCTACCCTGGGTACACACCACAGAAGGCCAGCGACCTCTATCTGACGACCGGGACCGACGATGACTGGCTGTACGGCGAGATGGGGATCCTATCCTTCACGTTCGAACTGTATCCGCACTGGAACGACGCGGATCCAGCAGTGTCGTTCCCATACAACGGCTTCCATCCGAGGGAGGACAAGATACTCCCCGTCTGCGAGGACAACCTCGCCGCGGCGCTCTTCCTTCTCGAGATAGCGGACAATCCGTTCCAGGTCATGAACCACATGTCCCTGTCGGCCGAGGTCGAGAGAATGACCATTCAAAGGACCGAGACAGGCTTCTTCAACATCACCGTTCTCAACGACGGCAAGGACTCCAATCTGTA
>JAJISH010000443.1 GCA_022848825.1 Thermoplasmatota archaeon | reverse complement strand
CATCGGGGAGGGTGTCGTTCAGCCATACGTTCCTTGTCTTCGTGGATCCTGTGTTGTTGTAGTAGAGGGTGTAGACCACTTCTTCCCCCGGCCCAGCAGAGGTCTTGTCCGCGACCTTCTTCACGACCATCGATGGCTTTGTCCGATCATTCGGCTCCCCCTTCGTGGGTGATGTGGACACGTACCAATCATCGGGATCGTCGGTGTCGATGGGTTTCCCTGTCTCGGACTCCCTGAATCTCGACCAGCTCTGAGGGGTCTTGAGGCTCGGGTAGTCTATCTCATCGACGTTTGTGGTTCCGTTCATGAGCCTGACGTTGGCTCCTCCGTCAGGAATCAGGTCGCCGGAGAAGTCCTGGACCAGAAGGTCGCTGCCGCTGCCGAAGGCCCCGAGCGTCGTCCCGGCCGGGAATGTGTAGATGGTCGTGCCGTCAACAACAATCTCCCACCCAGAGATGTCGATCTCACCATCTGTGGGGTTGGCCAGCTCTATCCACTCGTCCTTCTTCTTGTCCGCCCTTATCTCGTTCAGCACGATGTCGTCACCCTGCGGGCTGCGCGTCCTGCTCCTGCTTGTGGAATTCGTCAGCGCCCCGTCCGTGCGGTCATAGCTCCTGGTCCAGTCGATCATGAAGACATGGGTGACGAAATCGTCCGTGAGATTGAGGATCTGGGCGGGGACTCCGAGCTCCATCCTGCTGCTGTCGACCGCCGCGTCCAGGGCATGACTGAGCTCCCAGGGGATCGCGGCGGACTGGTTGTAGGCGTAGACGCCCGTGGTGTTTATCTCCCCGCCCCTTCCGGTGACCAACAGCATGAAGTCGTATCCGATGAGCTGCCCGTCCGCGATCGTTCTAAGCCCGGTGCCGGGGCCGTCCCTGTCAACGTACACAACGACCCTGTCCATCCCCTCGGATACATCCGCAGGCATCGGACCGATGTACACCCTTATGCTCTGATCTGCATATGGCGCAGTGAAGTTGGACGGGAGGATCGTCTCGAGCCAATAGTCCCCGCCGAAGGGATAGTCCAGTTCGCCGTCACTGTCGACGTCACCGCCCTCTCCGATGTCGGTTATTCCATCGTTGTCGAAGTCGAACCTGTACATTCCAAGCGGACCGTCGAGGTCATCTGGTACGGTGTCCAAATCACTGTCCAGATAGGGCGGAATGTAGGGCGGAGGCCTCTCGAAGAACGCTGGAATCAGATCCCCGCCAAGCATCCTGCCTGCGCGATCGATATCGAGATAGACTGAGACGTTCCCCGCCCTGTGAAGAGAGTAGTTCCTGAGGTCGATGTTCTCGTTCACTGACGCGGCGGAACCGATCCTGATGACGTCGTCGTTGCCGTCGCTCTGGTGGGTTCCGTTCCAGTCCGCGAATGCTCCGTCTATTGTCACCTGAGGAGGGGCGAGGACGTAGGAATTCGTGAGGAAGCCTTCCCTGATCAGCACCGTCGAATTCGCCGCCACTCCATCGAGCCTCAGGCCGAAGGAGGACGATTGGGGCATCGAGGACAACCTGGCCACGGCAAAGAGCGTGATGTTACCCGTCATCGGGTCAGAGGATTGATTGAGATTGAACTGGACGGTGCCGTTGGAGACGCTTGAGCTGTCGAGGAGGAGGTCAGTCGTGTCCCATATATGGTTCAGGTCAGAGTCCTCGTACAGCACCAATGTGACGAGATCATCAGACAGATTGCCCTGCTTGGAGAGGTTCAGGGTCAGCGAATCGAGGGCGGTGGCCTGGATTGACAGTTCCAGAGAGAGAACTGGGAATTGGCTCTGAGTGACGACCTCCGGGGCGACTGTCTCAACATCCACCGTGAGCGACCCGCGATCCACGGTCACAACGAAATCTCCCAGGTCCGCGTTGCCAAACATATCCTTCGTGGCCAACAGGGTCTTGAAACCGTGATGGACGAAACTAAAGACGGCCTCCAGCCTGTCGTTGTTCGCGGCGCAGGGCACGTTCCCGGCGATCCGGAAGCCATGCCAGTTGTCCCGTCCTCTCGATGATGAGAACTCAAGGAGTCTCCCGCTCGTGCACGAGTTGTTCCAGCCCTGGAGGTGCACGAGATGGTCCGCACCAAGACCGCCCGCCTTGTACCCGGTGGATGCGTCCGCATCGCCGTCCACGAACAGGAAGAGGTTGTCGACGCCTTCCGGTCCAGAGCCTCTGAAAAGGGAGCCTTCCACCTGAGCGTACAAGTAGACGAAGTTCGATCGTTGGAGCAGTCTGTGAGTGACGATGTTCACATCTGGGTTATCGAGTTGGTCAAGAGTGTCGTCGAAGTAGAACGGCGAAGACCTGGTCGATAGCTCGGACCAGTCCCCGACGTCACCGTCGATCTCGAGCACAGGTCTGTCAGGGGCGAACAGAATCATGTCCACGGACGGTATGACGATGAGGAGGGCGAGGACGGTTGCCACTGTCGCCAACCCCCTTGTCCATCTCACCGGTCCTTCCGGGAACCCCATGAATCTCGCTCGCCTGGCCTTCCCGTTGACGAATCCATCGCCATTGATGAGGCCATTGATCAGGCCGTTGACGCGCCCGACGCCGTTGACGAAGCCGTTGACCAGTCCGTTTATCCTTCCGTTGGTGAAGCCATTGATCAGGCCGTTTATCCTCCCGTTGGATAGCCCGTTGATGAGCCCGTTTGACCTTCCGATCCTGCGAGCCATACCGATGCTGATGGACCTGCGGCTCCATATGTCATGTCGGCTGAGCGTGGCCATCGCTCTGATGTCCTTCGTCCTCTCGATGGTGGCGTATCTGATGGCCTCATCGTAGCATTCGATGGCCTTGTCGTGCCTGCCGAGCTTCTCGAGGAGCTCCCCTTTCGTCTGCCACGCCATCTTGTAGGTCGGGTCCAGCCTGAGAAGCCCTTCGTAGTGCCTAATAGCTCTCTCTATCGCAGCCGTGTCCCCGACAGGTCCCAGAGCAATGGGCAAGTACTTCGTGGGCCTGAGAGCGTTCAGAACGTCTGTCTTGTGCTGCTCTTCCATCTCTGGATTGAGGTCGGAAGCCCTGTCAGAGCACTCGATGGCCTCCCCGTACCTCCCGAGTTCGAGGAGCAGCTTGGCTTTCCTCAACCAGGTGCTTTCCGAAGTCGGGTCTATCTCAAGGAACGAGTCACAGCTACTGATCTGTTCCTTGATCCGTGCGATCGGGACCTGCTCTCCTTCCGGCGGACGTTTCAGTCCTTCAAGCCAGACACTGGCGAGGTCTCCGGCTTCTTCGCGCGGGAGATCGACGTCCTCAAGAATTGCTTCGTCGGCCACCCGAACGTCCTTCTCCGTCTCAGCCAGAAGAGAATCAGGCGATTTGACCTCGACTTCCTTTCTGGTGAGCATCACAGCTCCGCAGGAAGGGCACCACGCTTCTTCGGATCGAGTAAGATCCCCACAGACGGAACAAAGGAAGGGTCCCGAGTCCTGAAGGAACTGGTTCCTGAAGAACTCCCTCAGCTCGGTCGCGAGTTCCAACCCAATACCGGCGGCCCTGGCGATGT
>JAJISH010000442.1 GCA_022848825.1 Thermoplasmatota archaeon | reverse complement strand
CTGATGAGGGATGCCGAGTGCACCCTTCCGATAGGCTGCAAGCGCTACGAGTGGTTGGAGTTATAGATAACATGGTCTGGCTCTGCAAACCCATGACCACGACCCTTTTTGAGCCAGTACCCTAGACGCGTTTTCGAGTGTCAAAATGAGGGTATAGCCAGTGGGTCAATCATGCGCTCGGCATAGAGTGCTGATCATTCCAGACGCTTGACCGCCCGAGAGAGAACGCCCATGAGGGCGTGGTATTCCCATTTCGAAGGCACCGCCCTGCCCATCATTCTTCTGAACATCACCGACGTCCTCTTCTTCTTGTGCTCCGGATAGTTGATGATGTTCAGCAACCGTCCGAAGGCCTCAAACAACAACTCCTTCTCCTTGCCAGAGGCTTCCGTGGTCCCTTTTTTCGAGGCCTTCGACATATAAATCTCATACAGGATTACAGTAACCGCGTGTGTGATGTTCAGGACTGGGTATTCCTCGTTCGCGGGAATCTTGACAAGAACGTCGCACTTCGCGATTTCGTCCTTCAGAAGCCCGTAGTCTTCTCTTCCGAAGAGGAGGGCAACGGCACCATCGAGGTCGGCGATCTTCTCGACTGATTCCCTCGGGTCCGCAGAGATCCTGGCGAACTTCCTCTCGCTCTCGGTGTCGACGGATGATGATCCAATGACGAAGTCCGCTGAGGACAGTGCTTCCTCCAAGGTGTCGACGGTTCTTGCGGAGTAGAGCACGTCCTTCCCCCACTTCGCCCGCTTGACTGCTTCCTCTCCGATCTCACAGGGATTGACAAGAACGAGTTTTTCCATCCCGAAGTTCTTCATCGCGCGGGCCACGGCTCCGATGTTACCCGGGATCTTCGGCTCTACGAGAACTACCTCAAAATCCGGCATGATTATCGGTATATACTAACCGACTAATATTGTTGTGATGCGAGTGGCCATCAAGTTCGCCTACGATGGAACGTACTTCCACGGATACCAGAGACAGCCAGACGTAAGGACCGTGGAGGGTGAATTGTTGAAAGCTCTCATTTCTCTCGGTGCAATGGACTCCACCGAGGATTCCTTGTTTAGGAGCAGTAGCAGAACGGATTCGGGTGTAAGTGCGATCGGAAACGTGCTCGCCCTCAACACGGAGTTCAGGCTGGAAGAGCTTCCTCAAGCTCTGAACTCCAAGGTTCGGGACATCTGGGTCTGGGGTTACGCCGCAGTGTCAGAGGAATTCAACCCCAGACATGCGGTCAGGAGATGGTACAGATACTACTTCCCTCCTCGCGTGAGCCCGGAGAGCCTGAGGAAGGCATCCCGTCCATTCATTGGTCAACATGACTTCACCTCGTTTGCGTATCGAGACGAAAAATCGCCCGTTCGAAGAATAGACAAGATCGAAGTGAGTGGGAATCGGAGTTTCACGACTCTGGACATCTGGGGGGAGAGCTTTCTGAGAGGGATGGTTCGCAAGGTCGCGTGGGTCATGGAGCACGTTGCCTCGGGACAGTTGACACTGGCTGACGTCGAGAGGGCGCTTCAGGGTGAAGGCAGGGATTTCGGCATCGCTCCTGCAGAACCCACTGTTCTCATGGATGTAGAGTACGGATTCGACTTCGTCGTCCAGGAAAGGGAAAGAGAGTTCTTCCTTCGACTCGATAACAGGATGTGGAAAGCGCGTCTGTCTCTTGAGGTTCTGTCCCTCATTCTGGACCGTAGCCGAGGGCAAGGGATTCGGGGAGCTGGGTGAGATTAGCATGTCCTCAAGACCGAATGCAGAATCGGTTTGACACGTGGAAAAAGCCTTATAATCGCAACTCTATGCCTCGCACGTCTTTGGATTTCTATTTGGATAGGAGGAACAGGAATGTCCAAAAAATGTGTTAGGTGGATTAGTGGGGTCGTTGTAGGGTTGTTTGCCCTATCGCTTTTCGTCGCCCCTTCACCTGTCTCGTCTTCGGGCGGTGAGGGATATGAGGAGCCAGTTGAACAGGGTGAAGAGTTCCTTCCAATGGAGGAGCCTTCGCTTCCTCAGTCCAGCGAGGTTCTGGGGTTGGAGAAGATCGATCCTGCCCTTCGGGACCTGGCAAAGAGCGGACACAAAGAGATGGTTGAAGTTGTTCTCATAGTCTCAGACGTTTCCGCAGTTGCCAGAGCTCTCGAGAAGTATGAGTATCGGGGGTTGGTCGGTGAGAAAGCGACCATCAAGTCGGTACCCACACCGATTGTACTTGAGGTTCCCGCCAACGCTCTTGCTGAGCTGGCCGCAATTGATGGGGTTCTATTGATAGGAAAGCAGGAGGTCTTCACACCTGACGTGATGGATGTCCCAGAGGAAGTAGTGGGAGGAGAAGTCCCGCTCAACCTTCTACGTGGGGACCAGAACGAGATGATAGAACGAGCGGCGAAGGAGAAGGGCATAAAGCTGGACCCAGTATTCATTGATTCTCCGTCTGGCCCTATGGGCTCTGGAGGCCCTCAGCCAATGGGAGAAGATCCCCCAACGCCGAATGATTGGAATTCCGTTGTGACTCACATGGCAGACCTTGCCTGGGCAAATGGATTCACGGGAGCTGGAGAGGTTGTTGCAGTCCTTGACCAAGGAATTGACTTTGGACATTCTGACCTCGATGGGACTTGGGCCGTCCAACCTGCCAGCACCACAATCGAGAACATAACGGTCATTGAGGCTGTCGGTGGCGAGACCACTGCCACCCTCGTGCACATGGACGTCACTGGTTATTCCTCCTACCTGAACGGCGTCTTCATGCCGCCGGCGGACTACACCTTCGATCCCGCGACCGGCGTGATAACCTTCACGACGGCCTTGGTGCTCAACGATGCGGTAACTGCAACCTACACGTACAGCTCACCTTACGCCGGATGGCCTATTACATTCGAGCCCCCAGCGATAGACGCCTATCTCTCCAACGAAGGAGAGCTTTCAGGGATGTTTGTGGACACCTCAACTGAGCTTGCGAGCTTCACGAACGCGAGCGGGACCTACATCACGTACAACAGGGATGCACCGCTGATGACACCGTTCTACACTTCTGGCGTACCGATATTCGATGATGATCTGAGTGCTGGATTCCCCGGCGTGTTCCTGACGGCTGGATTTAGATTTCCATTCGCGGTTCCTGTGGGAACGGTCCAGATGAATATCTGGGTCGACTGGATGGGTGGGGGTGACTTGGACTTGGGACTTTTCTATGATGCGAACGGAGACAATGACATAGACCTGTCGGAGCTGGTCTCCTATGAAGATACGAGCACTGGCGACCATCCTGAGGTGTTTGCACCGATATTCAATCCGAACACGGAGAACGACTACGTACTGGTTGTCCTTGGATATACCTCTGACAACCCGACACTCGCGGACATCTACATCGAGTTCATCGGCATTGTAATGCAGGATACTGACTACAATGTAACAGGGATTTCGAGTGCAAGCGGTGCGTATCATGTGGGTCTGCATTGGGACTCCTACCTGAGTGCCGCCTATTTCATGGCTCCTGCGCTCATCGTAGTAGATTCGACCTCTCCAGGGGTCTACGACACCGTCTATGTGGACCTGGACAATAACCTCGATTTCACAGACGACATGTCCGCGACGAAGGGCAGTCCGAACCTATGGAAGGATCTGGATTCGGATGGCTACGCGGACGTTTCGGGTGGTCTCCTCTATTTCATCAGCGATTCGACAGCTGTTCTTGGTGAACAACTCGTCGTGGGAAACGAGACCGTGATAACAGGAACCACCGCGATTGGTGGTGAGACCTGGGGACAGTTGGCAAACGGAGACGTGACGGTAAGCGACGTTGTGATTGTCCTGAAGAACACACTTCCCTGGAACACAGTTGATGTGGTCAGCGAGATGGTGATTGCTGCAGAAGGGCTTGAGGATGTCGTTTCCTTGAAAAACGCGAACGTCGTTGAGGAGAGTGAGACCCTGACTGGCACAGACATAAATGTCACAGATGAACTCTCCTTCACCGTCTCCGACCCCGCGGCTGACACGGGCTTCGAGGTCGCCAATGACAACCTGCTGGATCTCACCATACTCAGAAAGAGGACTTCTGATGTTTGGTATGGACCGGTCTGGACCACTGTGGCTACGCCCGATGATTACAGCGCGAATCTAGCTACGGGACAGGTGACTTTCACATCGAAGCTGACGAACAACCCCAATCCTTTCGAGGTCAACATGGCTGGCGATGAGTTCTATACATGGTACAACTACACTGGCGTCATGGACGCCTCCGGTTACACTGTCGATTATGAAACCGGCGAGATCACGTTGACCTATCAGCTCAAGACAGGTGCCGAAATCAGAGCGGACTATACCTACTATCCATGGATTCTGGACGTAGTCACGGGCAACTTCACGTTCACGAACGATCTCCAAGCCGGTGACGAGCTCACGGTTGACTACTCCTACGGTGTTGTTCCAATACCTTACTCGGATATCCTGGCGGGACGCCTAGGAGTGGACAACTACTACTGGGGCGCTGGCGATATGGTTGCCTTCACTGGTGCAACCTACGGCTCGCATGGAACGGCTGTCGCCACGAGCATCGTGGGTCAGGGTGTCACCCCCATCGGCGGTACACCTAAGTTGATGGGGCTGGCTCCTGATGCGAAGGTCATTTCGATACCAGGCGGAGTTTCTCACGGTTCGTTCACTCAGTACCACGGGTTCCTCTTCGCCATAGAGGGATATGATGGAGTCCCTGGAACTGGTGATGAGGGTCTTGTGATAAGCTGGAGTTTCGGCTCGAACCCGCTGGAAAGTGGATGGACGGTCGGTGAGAGGTTCGGAGACTGGGTCACAACTCAATACTCGGAGGGCAAGACGATTCACGTGAAGTCTGCTGGAAACGAAGGCGGCGGATACGGAACAACCGGGAACTCAGTCGCCCCAGGGACCATAAGCACGTGCGCAGCATGGGACCTCTTCTATAGAGTGCAACCAGAGCACCTCTACGATGGAGGGCCGAATCCTGTGTACGGCGGCGTAGCCTATCTCTCCTCTTGGGGACCCGCGGCTACTGGTCAATTGGGACCCGACATCTGCTTTAATGGAGCGTGGGCCTACGATGCTTATCCAATAAACCAGTTCATGGATGGGACAGCAGCATGGAATATTGACGCAGGTACGAGCATGGCAGCCCCTCACGCAACAGCAGTGATTGCCCTCATGCAGGACGCATATGAGCAGACATACGGGCATTACATGGATGCCTTCGAAGCGCAGAGGATACTCCTATCGAGTGCTGACGACATGAACTACGACGTTTTCACACAGGGATCTGGCTACGGAAACGCCCTGCGTGCCACCAATCTGGCTTCCAACAGTGGAGGCATTCTTGCCAATCCAGAGGTCTGGTACCCGGGTGACTACAGGGGCCAGGACTATGTTGACTTCGTCCACTTCCTCACGGCTGGTGAATCTGATTCTGAGATGATGACGGTGGAGAATCGCGGGTCAACACCCCTGAACAACGTTGGTGTGTCCGCTGACTACCTAAAGAGAATGGCCACCATCGAGTATACCGTCCAGCCCACCATTGAGGCCCCGCCGGAAGCTGTGGGCAACAACTGGACAGTCATCAACGAGACGGGATTCTATGACTTCTTCGGAAGGAAGTTCGGACCGAGCATGGATGTGACGAGATGGAACAATGCCGACCTTCTCAGGATTACCGCCCACTTCGACATGGATCTACTGACGAACCAGCAGATATTCGTAGAACCGCACGACTGGACCGATGTCAATATGAATGGGCGGTTCTTTGGGCACTCCGCCAACATAACCGCGATGGACTTCTGCTCTGATGGCACGATGTTCGCAACTGGTGCTGAAGATGGTGTAATCATTCTGTGGGACAACACGACAGGATACCCGATTGACGACCTGGCAGGATTGGGAGGCAGTATGATCAACGACATCGACTTCTCTTCTGATTGTACCAAGTTGGCGGCCTCGGCTGGCCCGTTGCCCTTTGGTGGAGATGGCTTGGTGGCTGTGTGGGACGTGGCTACACGTGCCCTGCTCGTCCTCTCAGATGATTTCCTTTTCGGCTATACTATCACCGGAGTGGAGTTCAACCCGGCCAATGAGAGTCAGATAGCGTTCACTTCGAGCGTCAACTCCGCCCTTAGGTGGCTGAATGGTCTTCCGAGGGACTACTGCGACCCTGACTTCCTCGCGGACCTCATGATCATGGACATCTCAGGGAACCTACTCGGAGGGGCGTGTGGACACCTTGACATCGTGAACACCCTTGCCTGGAGTCCAGATGGGTCTGTAATAGCTACCGGTGGCGGTGGTTACTTTGGCGCCTGGGACAACTACGTACTGCTCTGGGACCCAATCACAGGAGCCCAGGTTGGCGGGTTCAGCGGTCATGAGGACGGCGATATGTCGGGCGACGTGGACGGTGTGATGGACCTCAAGTTCAGCTCTGACAACATGTGGCTTGCGTCAGTAGGAATGGGATCGGCCTTGAGTGCGGCCGGCACTGGGACAGTGAATGTTTGGGACATGACTCTGGCGCCCTCAACAGGCATCGACACCTTCAACTTCACAGGCGCCCCGGTATTCGCGCTCGGAAACACGAGCATCGTACCCTTCTCGTACCAGGTCTGGGTGAACGGTACACCGGTGTACGAGCTTGACCTTGGGAGCGGTACGGGCGACTACATTCTGTACACGACTGACGGTTTGATGATATATCTTGGCCCGCTTCCGATGTGGGCCAACGTTACCATTCAGTATGACCACATTCCGCCAGCCGTCCCTCTCGTACAGGAGTATCCGATGTACGTGGACTTCGATGGTGTCGCCATGAATCTGGCCGTCGCCAACGCGACCGGTGTGGCAATATGGGATATTATGGGCGGCACAATTACCGCAGAGGTCATTCCCACATATGACTTCGACGGAATCTCGGACATAGGCTTCTCGTCCGGATATGAGTGGTTGTGGGCCGTGAGCTATGGAGGCGAGATAGACCTGTGGTGGAAGGCTTCTGGCGCAATGCTGGTTGACCCGGGTCTGCCTTACGGAGTGACCGGAGCATGGTTCGAGAGAAACAGGATGGGAATCTTCGTGGGTGAGAACTCTTTCGAGGTCAGAATCCATGATCCTGCCACAAGAACTCATGATGGTCTGATCATATGGTGGAGGCATCTCTCAGGTGACCCAGTTCCGGGACCCGTTACTGTTACGATCGAGTTCTTCGAGAAGCAACCCTGGCCCATGGTCAGTCTCTTTGAGAACAATGGGGTCACGCCTCTCGGAGCGACAATCAGTATACCAGCAGGAGGCACGTTCGACTTCGTTGCAACTGCGACGGTGCCACCTAGTGCGGACGTGGGACTCTACGAAGGTGCAATCCATTTGACCAACGGGGCCGATATCACGACAATCCCGATCGTGATAAATGTAGCTCATGAGGGTTCCACGAACTTCCAGTTCGGTGGAAGCACCACTTCGGATACGCTATATGATAACAATGCTCTCAGAGGCTACGGGGGCGCCTATGACCTGAGGTACTACTTCTTCGACGTTCCTGACACCTTCGTGTTCAAAGAGGGCATGAAGTTCACAGTCGACATAGACAGTGATGGCGACAACACCTACGCCGACATGCGTCATCTCGGTCAGGAACGTGAGGAAGGTTCTCCCGGCCTTGGTGACTACGTCTTCTCCCAACTGAACGAAAGCAGATACGGTCCGTTTGTGCTGGCCGAGACAGATGTCGGGGCCCCGGGATACTTCAAGAAGACGCCCGATTGGACAGGAGCCGGAAACGGACTGTTCAAGGCTCTCAGCGCTGGTCCCGGTCTAAACGTCCTGATCGTGGAGACAACCACTGTCGAGGGCGAGGAGGCTGCTGACGTTATGTCCGGGGAGACGGGTCTTCTCAGTATGACGCCATATCCGCTCGACTTCTCCACGAACCAGCTGGAAGGTTCCTATGAAACCGTCTTGTCGACGACCATACCGTGGCTACCCAATCCAGATCCCTTCAACGAGTTCTATGGAAAGCCTGTGGGCGTTACCGTTGCTGGCTCAGAAGTCAGTGAGTTCCTAGACATCCCCATCGAGCTTGATGGTGAAACTGTGGGTGACGAGAGCTTTGTTGAGTACCTTGCCAGGTCATTGAACACCATGCTTTGGGATGTCGACGCATCGGTCATAACGATCGAGTTCCACCTGCAGGGGCACGCTGACTGCTGCCCGGATATGGACCTCGGTGTGTTCCTGGACGCGAACGGTGATGATCAGGCCCAGGCGGATGAGTTCGTTAAGTACGACGCGGATGCAGACGCGGACGAGACTGTCGTTCTGGTCCTTCCAGCACCCGGCAGATACATCATCACGATGGCGGGCTTCGACGTCTGGAGAGTTGGTGCCCTTGCGGATATGACAGTCACGGAGCTCAGTGTTGGACCGTCCCCGTTCGGTGTCACATACACAGCGGACGTCATCCCAGCCTATTCCAGTGAGGTTCTCAATCTTACATGGGACCTCCCGGAGGATACCACTACAGAAGGGCCGATTAAGGCAGCATTCTTCGCATCCCCGGGAAATGCCCCGGTATCGC
>JAJISH010000441.1 GCA_022848825.1 Thermoplasmatota archaeon | reverse complement strand
TTATCGCCGTTCTTCGCAGTGAATGTCGCCGTGATGGGGAGTGAAGCGTAATAGAGTCCCGTTTCAGGATCGTAGCCAAGGATTGATATATCGTCGTCCGTGTTGGCTTCAAACTCTAACGTGTACTTCCCCAGTACCGTTGCCTTCCCCTTCGCCTCGTAGCGCTCTAAATCGGGGTCCACTCGCGGGACGGTCGAACCCTTCATTTTACCATTGAAGACCTCCTTGTCACGCAGCGAAATGGTCCCCTTGAACATCCCGATGACCAGATCGGTGTCATCACCGGGCATCGTGATCTGGCCTCCGGAGCCCAAGAAGGATCCAGTGGCACCTTCGAAGTCGCCAGTCCCGCCCGTAATCGTTGCATCGAGCGTGAAGGCTGGGAAGTTCATGTCTCCCATATGGCGCATACCGACGAGGTCCATGTCTGCATACAGCACATCGCCGTTCGCCGCAGTGAATGTCGCCGTGGTGGGGAGTCGAAGGATGGGGAATCCTGGGTCAGGCACCCCTGGGATAGGCACCCAGCCAATGATCTCATAAATAGCCATGTTGGCATCAACCACCGCATTGTACTTCCCTAGCTGATTTGCTTGTCCGGACACCACGATGCGCTCCAAGGGGGCCCCCGCCGGGACATTCCCGCCGTCGAACTTGCCCTTGAAGGGGACCTCGTCCGAATCTGCGATCACATTCATCGGCACTGCCACTGCAAACACCGTGGCCACCATCAATAGACACAAAAACACACTTGGTATTTTCCTAATTCTCTTTCTCATATAATATTCCACCTTTAGCGCACACATAGACGCGCAGTATTCTCTTCATATCTCTCCTCCCCTGCAAGAAAGACGAAATCCGCACAACAGAGACGACATTCGCCCCTCTGTATGACGGCGTTATGGAATACTGCCATAAGAAGTTTTGGTTTCGCAAGAAGTGATAGAAGTTGTTCGCTGTGGTATGTACTTCCGAGTCCCAATTGGATAGAATTGGTGAACTGAAAGTAAGAAAAGGCTTCAAGGATGGCGTGGCTGATGCCTCAAGTCGACATTGCATTATCTTCTATTCCAAGACCTTCGAGCCCTCATCACTCGAGAACAGTATGCTTTTGACGTAGATGATAGTGCTCTGCGACATTGCCATCCCCGTCCAACGGTCAATAATCTCCCCGCGCAGCGCTCACGATCGCCTTTCCTTCTCCAGACGCACGGCTCTGAGGAGGTTCCTCCGGTCCAGGTACTTCTCGATCATTTCATAGACGCCGGAGACCCAGGCCGTCACGGAGAACAGGATCGAGAACATCAGGGAGAACGCCCACTTCACGTCCAGGACCTGCTGGGCGGTCCAGCTGTTGTAGATGATGTACTCGGTGATCATGAACAGGCCGTAGAAGAAGGCGAACAGGGATACCCAGATCATCAGGGACAATAGAACGAACAGCGCGATCTTCCTCTTCCAGTCTATCTCGTCCGTTTCGGTCCTCATCTGCCTGCCTAGTGACATAGTACGCATGACCATTTATGCATGATGCCATAAAAGCTAATCGGTACGCTGGTTTGTATCCGCGGACGACTCTTCGCTGCCTTGAGTCATTCATTGGAGGTCCAAGCACGGAACTCGTCAAGCTCCTTTGCGGGGGTGACGCTCTCGTTCGACGCGGGCGTTGCCTTCATTGGAGCAAAAGGGATATGTGGCAGGAGTATGGTACCCAAACCGATGGAGAGGAAGTGGAGGGCTCACTTCGAAGGGTTGGCTCGGCTTGCCTCACTCATCCTGTTCCTGACCGCAGTCATAATTCTCCCGCTCATACTAATCTCGGATAGCCATTGCATGCACGCGAATTACCAGGCTCTGAGATCCATCATCACTTCAGCAGTGGTCACGATGGCGGGTCTCGAAGTCCTGGCGCTGCTCATGGCCAGCTACTATCTCCGCAGCGTGAGGATTCGTTTCTTCGCCGCCTCTGCGTTCTTCTCCCTCTGCGTGGCGCTCGTTTTCGCACTGGTATTCGGACGGTGTGCCTGGATTGCCACGTGAGACGACGGCCCGCTAAGCACATCGAGCCTACGGTGTTTGGACGGTCCCGCTGCTAATCTTATTGTCGTTCGCTGCCCAGAGGAGTATGACTTCGTAGAGAGTGTCGGGGTCCAATCTCTCCAGAGCGAAGTAGTCTCCCCTCGTGAGCCTGCCATCTCCGTCCGAGTCCGTGAAGATGAGGCTCTCGCCTCCCTGGATTACTCCCATGACGCCCTAAGTGACGTTTGTCGGAAGGTCGGGAAAGAGTGGTGCCCCGTTCTTGAGGACCACCACCTTGAAGCAGTCCAGCGGCTTGATCTCAGCCACGAAGCGAATCGAGAACCTGTAACCCCCAAGGGTCTCCATCCCCTCGAAATCTGCTACTGTGCTGCCGTAGCCGCAGTGAGGTCCCGGGGGAGGCGGGAGGGTCGCGTAGTAGATGAGCAGACCCAGGCTCGCGAGCGCCAGAACAAGAGCCAGAATGACCAATGCGGCTCCGATCCTGTGCCGGACTGCCCTCTCGTGCTCCCTCTCCATATCAGTGAAACTTCAGCGTGTTCCTGTCATATGGTCTTTGCGGACGTCCTCTCCGCCAAGCGC
>JAJISH010000440.1 GCA_022848825.1 Thermoplasmatota archaeon | reverse complement strand
ATCGACATATACAACAGCGGCGAGAACGGTCCGTACACGGTGAATCTCGCCCTCTACGATACTATGTGGAACACACTGGACCTGGATACCGCCCAGACCAACAGCTATCTCTACACGGAGTTCCAGCATCCACCGGCGGTGTTCGACCCTCCGCACTACGATTATGGTCTCGATGTGAATTCGAACTCGCTGTATGATTACCTCGTGGCGCTGGTCAACATCACGGTCTACACGGCTGACACCTACAAGATCGAGGGCAACCTCAAAGACTCCACGGACACGTGGTATATCGCTCAGGATGACAATCAGAGCTACTTCTCCACAGGCGATCACACGGTGGAGCTGAGGATGTACGGTTATCAGATACGCGGGAAGGGGTACGACGGCCCGTACCTGCTCAAGCTCGAGATCATAAAGGGTTCCTCCCAGGTTGTCGCGGAAGACACTCACACGACCGCTGCGTACCTGCATACGGACTTCGAGGGGCTGTACGCCCGTTTCGTTCCTCCTCATTCCGATATGGGAGTAGACTTGGGCGGGGACACAGACTTTGAATATCTCAGGGTCACACTCGAGATACAGGTCAACGAGTCTGGAGACTACACGGTAAGTGGCGACCTCTGGGACAAGAGCCAATTCAACTACATCACCAGCGCCACGAACTCCACACATCTTGACACGGGCTCCGTGCAGGTGGACCTGTACTTCCTGGGGTGCGATATCTGTCAATCAGGATATGGGGTGCACTACTTCGCTGACGTCGAGATCCGTCTTGAGGATGGGACGCCCGCGGATGCGGACGAGCACCAGACAAGTGGTTACCAGAGCAGTGACTTCGACTGCGAGCCGCCAATCGTCTTCTCGCCACCGCACAGCGATTATGGATTGGATACGGACATGGACACGTTCTACAACTACCTCGTTGCGGATATCTCCATAGACGTATCCGTTGCTTGGACGTATCAGATCATAGGGAGGCTTTTCGACTCCTCCCATGCCACCTTCATCACCCTGACAGAGAATACGACCGATCTCACGACGGGGTCGAACACACTGCCACTGTGGCTCGACGGGACGGACATCTACAATAGCGGAATCGATGGCCCCTACAACATGACGCTGCTCTCTTATGACGTGTACGGCAACAAGCTCGAGAGTGCGTACTACGACACGAGCTCGTACACCTACGACCAGTTCCAGCACGAGATCATAGATAACGACCCGCCAACGATATCTTCCGTGACCGCAGTCCCGAACCCCCAGGAAGTGAACGGAGCTGTGAATGTCTCGGCTCTCATTCAGGATCCGTCTGGAATCATGGAGGCGAAGCTCAACGTCACCGACCCTGACTCGTTCTTCGTCGGAAGCTTCGCGATGAACTACGACACCCCGAGCGGGCGGTACTTCTACTCACGTACTTACGACAAGGTCGGCACGTACGACTTCCTCATATTCGCACGCGACACAGCAGGCAACTGGGCCACGTCCACAGGGCAGTTCACCATGCAGGATACGACGGACCCGACGATCTCCGATATTCAGGAAACACCGAACCCTCAGGAGGTCAATGGGAACGTCAAGGTCTCGGCCGTCGTCACGGACAACCACCAGCTGTCGCAGGTCAGGATAGAGCTCCCGGACCCGGACGGTCTGCCCGTCGGCAACTTCTCCATGATCTATGACGGTGGTGCTGGAAGGTA
>JAJISH010000044.1 GCA_022848825.1 Thermoplasmatota archaeon | reverse complement strand
CCTTCTGATGACGATTCCCGGAACGGGGTTGCCTTCAGCATCCACGGCTCTACCGATGACGTGTCCGGGCTTCAGCATAGTGATGACAGTCTCGGTCCTATTCGCTGCGAAATCGAGCAGACTCAGCGAGTACTGAGGGTTATGAGCGCCATGGCTCCCATCGGCGCGAACGAAACTGACTGAGTAATTGGCTTCCTCGTACAGTCCCCGTGCGACTTCAATCAATGATAAGTCAAAGCCATAGCGAGTGGCGTCCTCGATCATCGTCTGAGCCACTGTGAGGTTTGGTAATACAGAGTAGAAGACATCATCGGTGCTGGACTGCCAGGCACTAATGGCGCTCAATGCCTGATCTTTGGTGATGGGGAATGTCGTTGGATCTGTTTCGTGGCAGGCCACGCATGCGTCCGCCCGTGGTCTGAAGGAATGACCGGTCACGTTCGTGGGAGGCCCCGTTGAGTACAAGTGACAGTCCGAGCAAAGGACATCTTTCATGAAATCTTTCTTTGGCACTAGCGAGGAGTCGATTCCACTGATCCCGCTGCGCATGTAGGACTGCGGGTGCCTTATTTCTTCACCAGGTATCGTTTCTCCTGGGTTATGGCAAGTGGCACAGAGGTCTGCGGGATCCATTCTGAGCTGACTCTCGTATGGAGAGCCGTGAGGATCATGGCAGACAGCGCAGGTTATGGGCTGAGGATTGGAGATAGGGCGGCTCACGGTCCCTCCCTCGATCGTTTCGGCAATTGCGACTTGAGCTACGTGACATCCCTGACAGCTTGGGTCTGTCGCAACGCTCCCGCCCGCTTCATTTAGAGAGACCGCGTGCTTTGAACTCATCCACTCGTCATAATAGGGATGATATGACCTGTTGTTCGAGTGACAGCTCTTGCAGACGAGGGCTCCGAAGTCGACTGCAGAAGAAGGATCGGCGAGACTCATCGGGTCATGCCCGTGACAGGATTCGCACTGCACGTCCCTGAGATAGTCAGGCTGGTCTGTCGTCACATTGAACCCGTTGTGCGAGTCGTCACCAGCACCTGTTGTGTGACAGCTCTCGCACCAGTCCTGGTGATCGCTTGAATTGTTCAGGGTATCCCATGCGTTTGCATGTGGAGTGAGAACCCAAGCATCGTACTGCTCAGAGTGTCTGTCATGACAGGCAGGCTGATTCTGACACGAGAAGGCGCCCTGATAATCCCCAGATCCTCGGGTTCCGGGCCCATCGGCTGCAGTGTCTGATGAGAGAAGAGAGAGTATTACCAGAAGCAGCAATACGAGAGCGGCTGTACAAACCATCCCGAGAATTTCCCTTCTGTGGATTCCCAAGTATCCTCCTCCAGGTTGGATTCCTTCCTCTTCCCCAATAATAGCGACGTTATATATCTAGATTGCTAGATGGCATCGCGGAAAACAAAGCAAGTCCCTACTTGTTGGGGGCCTTGCGACTCGATGTCACGGATTCCAATATACGATTGGAGAAGACGATGAGAAGAATCCCAACGACGTTGACCACGCCGATAAGGACAAGGACAACATCAGAGGAAAGAATCCAGGATGAGTGGAGGTCTACGCCCAGGAACTGCCAGAAGGGCTCCATGATGCTCTCCTTTCCTGCCATGGTCCCTCCTATGCTTCCTCCGGTGATTGAGAAGAAGTAACCCAGTCCCCCGAAAAGCACCATCAGGGCCGTCATCTGTCTGTTCTTCCAGGCACTCTCTTGGAATACCATGTTCATGGCAATCATAATGCTCCAGAACTCTGTGGCGAATATTGAGACCATCACTTTATTGAGTGCAATCGGGGAACTGGAGATCGTCTCGAAAGGGATTATCGATGATCCAGTGATGCCGGAAAGAGCGAGACCCACGACACCGCCGAAGGCGGACAACAAGATCGTCGGAGTGGAGTACTCGGATGCTTTCTTGAGAGTCCTGCGAAGTATCCCTCCCCTGTCACCCAAGAACCTGCCCCACAGAATGTCCAGGACCTTGATTCCTATGCAAACTGCAGCGAGTGTGAGCATTCCGCCATGGAGCTCAACGGTGACGGAGTGGACAGCGATCAAGTCAACCGTTTCGGTCACCTTCCTTCTTTGCTCTTGATTTCGATATTCTCCAGCCGATAATGGCGGCAAAAACGACGACTTCGGTTATGATGACAATCTGAATTGTCCAGGCGGTCAGATTAGGAATCTCGGGTCTTGGCTCAATCGATACGGTGAAGATTGCCGTGTCCGCGACAAGAGGTCCGCCATCAATCTCGTGAGTCGCAACAATGTAGTACTCAATCTGCACGGCTACCCCTCGAGGCGGAAGTGAGCCCTCGAACGCCCATCCCGCATCCGATAGGACGGATGTGTTGAGCATCTCGCTTGAGTTGAACTGAGACTCCCCCGCCAATCTCCAATACAGGAAGACCTTCGTCGCATTGACCACGTCAGCTGTAACCGTTGTGGCCTCCTCAACATAACCCACAGAGGCAGGTTCATGGTGAATCTCTGGAGTGCCGGAGGGCAGAGGCGTCACCTCCACGCTAATCGTCCCCTCGTAATCCTCCCAGAGGGCGTTTCTGGCAACACTTCCATGATGGACTCTTACGAATAGGTCGTAGTCGCCTGGGGTTGGCGGGGCTTCCAGATTCCACTTGAAGGATACCGAGACTCCAGACCCGGGTGACACTTTTTCCACATAGTTCTTCGCTGATCCATCGCCAACGGTCCCACCGTTGGGGTCTTGAGCGATTGTCCAACCTTGATTGGAAGGATGATCGTTCGACCCGGTCTGGGAGCTGAGCAGAAAGACGCCGATGAGAGAATCGCCGCCAAGCTGCGTTTCGGTCACATTGACGGCAATCGTGAGGCTCTGTCCGGAAAGCACCGAGGTCTTGTCAAGACTGACCTCGATCGTTCCCGCCCCGTGATTCGCGGCCCCTGAATGACACGAGGTCCCTCCGCAGTTGTAGTCCTCATCGTCGTCCCGCCATCCGCCGCTGTAGCCCATCAAAGTGCTAGCTGCGGACAGGAGCACGAGTAAGAGTAGGAGACATGATATCAAAGGTACGATTGTCCTAAACTTGTCATTCATACGTTCCCACCTGTACTGTGCGGGCTCCAAGTGTCAAGTTCGGAGAATACTTAAACTTTTTTTGACACAGATGCACCATGAAGAATGACCGCACACTCTCAAGCCTTCCTGATTCTGATTCCGTAGAGCACGAGGGCGATTGCGACAATGACTATTGTCGATACGACAATCAGAACGTATAGCCCAAAATCATCTGCCACTAGAGGAAGATTCACGGTTCCCAAGTCTGTGGTCTCCTCTTCCACGACTTCCACATCGCTAATCTCCCCCAGCGTCCTGTCATCCTTGACCACATCGAACGTGAAAACACCCGGAGAATGACCAAAGGCAAAGCTCCCATTAGCCGTCGTGATAACGAGGACGTAACCGTCTCTCATGATGCGTGCATCTTTGATGGCGTTTCCGCTGCCATCCTTGAGCTTGCCCTGAACACTGCCAGTTGCCAAGAGCGAAATGACCTCATTGGCTTTCTCGTTCGAGAAATTGAGGAGATCCCGGGCATACGTGGGGTTGTGCACCCCCTCGCTGCCATCTGCCTCCACAAAAATCAAAGAGTAGTTGGCCAGCTCAAAGAGGGAGAGGGCTTGGTCCCTGACCGTTTGAGGGAATCCGTGCTCTTCCGACAGCAATAAGAGGGAAGATGCGACGGAAACATTCTCAGCGGCGCTGTACAGATGGTCATGAGTTGCATCTTTCAATTCAAGAATCTTCGCAGCTGATTGGGCCACATCCATTTGGGGAGGTGCGCCACCGTCGTGGCAAACTGCGCAAGCCTCGGGTTTCGGCTTGAATTCGTGACCTGTCACCCTTGGGGGTCCCTCAGCTGAATACATGTGGCAGTCAGCGCAGAGGACGTTCTCCATGCTGTAGGAACTTGGCACATCGGATGGAGGTATTTCGCTGGTTCCGTTTCGCATGGCTGACTGCGGGTGCTCAAGCCCCGTTCCAGGAAGTCCTTCTGTGGGGTGATGACAAGAAGCACAGAGGTCTGCGATGGGCTTTCTCAGCTGATAGGGGTTGGCGGAGCCGTGAGGATCATGACACGTTGCACAGGTAATCGGTTGGGGGTCATCAAGCGGTCCCTGGAACACCCCACCCTCGAATGTCTCAACGATCGCAACCTGCGAAACATGGCATCCACGACATTCGGGATCTGTGACAACTTGACCGCCAGCAAGCTGCAAGGAGCGGGCGTGAGATGAATTGAGCCAGTCATCATAGTATGGGTGATATCTCCTTTCCGTTGCTCCAAATTCCGCAATTCGATGACAATTCGAGCAGAGTTCTGCGGAGTAATCGAGCGTGGTCGCTGGACGCCCAGTTGCGTTCATGGGATCGGGACCGTGACAAGATTCGCATTGCACATTCTTGAGATAATCGGGCAGATCTGTTGTTGTGTTGAACCCGTTGTGAAGTTCGTCTCCAGCTCCGGTTGTGTGACAGGCCTCACACCAGTCCTCGGCCTCACCGGATGCGTTCAGGGTGTCCCAGGCGAGTGAATGAGGGGTAAGGGACCAATTCGAGACAATATTATCATGACATCCGGGCCCGGTGCAAGAAGTGAACCCTTGATACTCCCCTTCGCCCCTTGTTCCGACCTCGCCCTGTGCTGTCACGAGATACAGCAACACGAAGACAAAGAAAACGAGTGCGGTCGTGGACACCAGTGCGGCGATTTCCCTACGTCTCAAGACGAAACCCCTCAATAGTCTGGTAGAGTGAGTATTACACCGTTATATTATAAGAATGTAATTATCCCCCAAGTGTCCCGCACGAGGCACTATTGGTCGTCAAGGGACCTTCCGTCTAATTACCAGCCCTCGTTTCTCCCACGATTCGCAAGAGACAAGATAGGCTCTGGAACGGACAGAAGAGCATTCGATGGTCCGCTATCACTGGAAGTGACCCATCCTATCTCACTGTCCGCGCCATCCTTCGATGCTGACGGACATTCTTTATAGGATTTCTGCCTTTCTTCGTTCGGATGTCAATTTGGTCATCATGAAGTGACGTCTGGGACGTTCATTGACAGCGGGAGGACGGGCACGGGATCGGAGATTCAAATGGTAGAAGTTGCTGGGATGAGTTTTCTGGACCATCTTGATGAGTTGAGAAGACGAACCCTGAGGATACTGGCTGTGTGCGGAATTCTCTTCATGATATTCATTCTTGTGGAGGTGGAACCGGCCGAGGTATCCGGCGTTCCCATTGTCCATCCCACGTTCAATGTCTTCCATCCGATTGCCATCCAGTTCTTCGGTCAAATGGAAGCTGATCTCATTCCAGAGGGTGTCGAAACCGCTGTCATGGGTCCGACGGACGCAATCCTCGTAGAGTTCAAGATCGCTCTCTTCCTTTCGATTCTGTTCGCCATGCCAATCATCGTGTACGAACTGGGAAGATTCCTCGCACCTGCACTCAAGTCCAAAGAGAGAAGAATCCTCCTCCAGTTCTCAATTCCTGCCGCTCTGCTTTTCGTTACTGGAGCTGTCTTCGCCTATCTGTTCGTCCTCCCATTCGTCTACGATTTCCTATACAAAATCGCCTTCAATCTCGTGGACAATACCTTCCTGAATCCATCGGAGTTCGTAGATTTCACTCTTCTATTCCTTTTTTCGTTTGGGCTTGCATTCGAGTTGCCGATCCTAATGGTCGGATCTACGTTTCTGGGCGTTGTGGATGTTCATTTTTGGAGAAGAAACTGGAGGTTTGCAGCAGTAGCAATATTTATCTTCGGTGCGGTGATTACACCAGATGGAAGCGGAATCACCATGATGCTCGTTTCATTACCAATGCTTGGTCTCTACGTATTAGGCTACTTCCTGTCAGTGAGAACGCATAGAGGTGGTGAAAGCGAATGATTCGGACCGATGGAGGATGTGAGCCTCTGAGGAAATGGATGTGTGTGGCATCGAGCAATAGGAGGCTATGAGATGGGGCTTCTTGACCCGGGGCCCGAGGTGATTGTCCTTCTGGTGATTATTCTCGTACTTCTTTTCGGAGCGAAAAAGATTCCGGAGCTTGCGAGGTCCCTTGGAAGGGCGATGGGAGAGTTCCGGAGAGGAAGGATGGAGATTGAGAGGGAGCTGAAGCAGTCGTACGAAACGAGGGCTGAAGTCCCTCAGGAGCCCCCTGCGGAAAGAGCTGCAAGAGCCCTGAACATAAACACCAAGGGAAGAGATGAGAAGGAGCTAACGGATGAGGTGCTGGAAGCTGTTGATCTGGCAAGTAAGAAGGGTGCGGTGACGGTCGCGAAGGCTCTCGGAATCGATGTGGAGGGTACCGGCGTCGATGAGCTGAAGGGACTAATCTCCGAGAAGCTTGGCGGGTGAGCGTCGGCTCAGGAATACGGAGGTGGACCTGCAAATGATGGGACGGAAACTCGATAAGGATCTCGTTATCTTGGAAGGAATTGAGGCGGCCAACCAGAAACTTAGCATACTGATTCGCCTTGTCGTCGTTCTCCTGGCCATAGTTGTCTCCTCAGTGATCTGGTTTCTAATCTAGGGGCACCCTCTCTCCGTATCTTGGGAATGGTAGCCCTCCAAGGCACTATCAATCCTGACCACAGATTCGCACCAACGCAATGGTCCACATCATTCTACAGTCCCGAAAGCATTCAGCACCAGAGGGGGACTGCTGGCCTATGACTCTTCCTTCTTGGACCTGAGTCCTCTGATCTTGAGGAGCAAGTAGGCCACGATGACCGACAAAATGATGATGACGCCAATTGATATCATAATGGGAACGAATAGATCCTGCTCGGTCACTTCAAGGTCGCCGATGTCCGAGATCTCCCCGGCGACAACTGTTACCGATTCTATGCTACCCACGTTAGACCCTCTCAGCTTCAGGCTGAACGAGTGGGCACCCGGAGCGTATTCGAATTCAAATGACCCGTTCTTCTTAGAGGTCGCCCATGTGACACCATCCTTCTCAATTGTGACCCCCTCGACCGGGCTACCGGCGGCATCGACTACTCTGCCCCTCACCGTTCCTGGAGTGAGAAGTGCAATGAGTTCATTGCTTCTGTCTTCGGAGAAGTTGAGGAGTGCGCTGGCAAAGGCTGGATTATGGGCGCCACCGCTGCCATCAGCGACAACGAAGGAGAACGAGTAGTTCGCCTCATTGTACAAATCGGCAGCGACTTGAAGTGTGCTTTCTGGAAAACCGTAATTGGGCGCATCCTCAATGGCCCCTTCCGCCCGAACAACTACCTGCTGCACATCGATGATTCTCGTCCAGGTCTGAGTCCGCCACTGTGCGATTTGAATCTCCGCCAGTTCCACCGAATAGATAGGCGGAGTCGTCTGGTGACATTCAACACATGCCTCCGGCTTCTGTGTGAAGCTGTGGCCCGTGATGTTGTCAGACATATCCATATAGATGTGACAGTCGGCGCACTCAACATCAGGCATGAACGCCTCGCCGAGAATCGGTGCGCCGCTTCTACCGTCCCTCATGGAGGACTGCGGGTGGTAGATCGGATCGCCAGGAATTGCTCCATCGGGATAATGGCACCTTTCGCACAGCTCATCCTTCGGCCACCTCAGCTGATACGGATTCGTAATGTTATGAGGGTCGTGACAGACAGAGCATGTGATTGCGAACTCGGCGGTGGCGATTGAGGGTCTATCTGGCTCTTCGTTCAGTATGTAGTCAGCCGAATGGCACTCCAGGCAAGCGTCCTCGGCAGCTCCTGCTGCTCCCCTCAGACTGATCAGAGAGAGGGAGTGGCCGCTTTGGTTCCATTCCTCATAGTATGGGTGGTGTTCCTCTTGATGGCAAATCGCTCCGCAGACCCGCGCGGACAGGTTGACCTGAGTGTCTACAGGGTCGCCAGAGTTCACGTGATCCTCGCCTGGTCCATGGCAGGCTTCACACTGGGTTCCCCTCATCTCCACGGGAAGGTCGGTGGCCGGGTCGAAGCCCCCATTGACCACATCATCATAGCCCGTAACATGGCAATGCTCGCATTCCTCCTGCTTCAGAGGATCAACAATGAGAGTGTCCCAGGAATTGGGATGAAGAGTGGCATTCCATCCGTCATACTGTTCCGAGTGGCAGGTCATACATGCATCCGAGCCAACATAGACCCCTGGTGATCTCGTGCCCTCGTCATCGGCGAGCGCATTGAGCTGGGTCAAAACCACCAAGAGGATAAGCGTGAACAGAAGTGGAGTGACACCCACAAGGAGCTTCTTACGATCCATCGACCACACTGAAGTCCGACCTTACTCACGATATTTAATCCTTTCTCAGTGAGAACTCCCACTCACACCACAAGTCCTCAGGATGATCATCGGGAGGACATACTTCGCACTTCACGCTAATCGCGGGGTTGAGCTCCTTCGCGAATGATTCCATGAAGCCCATGCGGACCCCCTTGCACGGGAATTCGTCCAGGCCCTTCCTCGCGCGGGTCGTCTGGACACGGCAGTTCCTGTTCCGAATCACTGCTCGGTCACCGTGGACCTCAACCTCCTTGTCCTCGATGTCCAACGCCCAGCTGGAGAGCTTCATGGCATGCATGAGAGCCTCGATGTCGTCACCGTGGATGTTGAACCTCTTCCGCAGTCTCCTCGCCTCTATCCTCCCCATCCCCCTCCAGACCTCGGCGTCGACCTCCGTGGCGGTCTGGGTTCCAAACCGATTCTCTATCCCGAGGAAATAGAGACCGTCCACGGCGAAGAGGTTCCTCAGATGGAGGAAAAGGAGTTCCATGAGGTCTTCCTTGGGCATTCCAGATAGCATCTCTCTGTCCGATTCACGTCCGCTCACCATGCGCTTCCTCCCTCGATTTCTCGTGCGTTCCTCCAACTCCAATGGATGCGTGGTAGATGCCAGTTTTGGTTCCGATCCCCAAGTCACTGTCGAAGTCACACACGAACGAGCTCCCGAATCAGACGAACATATTTATTCAGGCAGGCATTCACAGAAGCGAGGAGGCTCGGGAGCGGAATCATGACGTTGGGCAAGACGTTCAGGAGGACCGGGAAGTACAGCAAGGAGTACAGACGCCGGCTCGTGATCTTCGTGAACCGCATAATCGAGCGAGCGAACGAGTCTATCGACGTCATCGACGGTCTGGCCGATATCTTGGAGGAGGCTCGCCAGGACGTCTTCAGAGGGGGGGAGTACCTGAGCGGCTATCCCTTCGTGCTTCTGAAGCTGGGACACATCGAGTTCGACGGGAAGGATAGGAAGTTCAGACTTCGTGATGAGAACTACCCGGAGCCGTCGGAAGCCAATGTCATGTACGTCACCATGAGAATAAAGACAGCTCTGGAGAGGAACGAGAATCTCAGGTACGTGAGGCCGAAATCGATAAAGTCGAAATATGTGAAGCTCCAGAACGTTGCGACTTCTCTTGCCAAGCTGGCAGAGAGGAAGAGGCTCCGACCGTGGAAGAAGGGATCGAACGTCTACGAGATCGCTGACAGGGATTATTTCCTCAAAGAGGTCTAGGTGCTCCAGCCAGAATGGTCTGGACCGTGTGGCTGTCTCCGACAGTACCCGGGTGGTTCTGGTTTACTTTCATTCACTCGAAAGAATAATAGGAAAAGAATAAAATACTGGAAGTCTATTTCGGCGCAGGGATGGATATGATGCAAGAAGCTGCGGGACCCCCTCCGTATCCAATGGGCCCAGTTGTGGAGCACACAGCGAAGCCCGTGATCGGTGGGATTCTGATAATAATTGGTGCGCTAGTTGGGATCGTATTTGGCATATGGATAGCAGCCATAGGCGGAACCTTAGAGACTCTGATGCCTGTGACAGTGCCTGGTGCGGACGCTTTGGCCGGCATAATCATGATATGTGGCATCGTATTTTTGGTATTCGGCATCATAGGTCTGCTGGGCGGAATCTTCGCAATCAAGAGAACTCACTTCGGGCTTGCGATACTCGGGGGAATCTTCTCCCTGCTGAGCCCGGGCATCATCTTCGGGCTCATCGGCCTGATCGTGGTAGCGATATCCAAGAAGGAGTTCAGC
>JAJISH010000439.1 GCA_022848825.1 Thermoplasmatota archaeon | reverse complement strand
AGACGCATCCCCGTCAAGAAGATCCTGGAGCTCACGAAGTGGGACGATTTCTTCGTCCAGAAGATCAGGAACATCGTGAGGATGGAATCACGTCTCCGCAAGGGAACGACCGAGGCCATCTCCAAGGCGAAGAGGCTCGGGTTCAGCGACGCGGCGATAGCGCGGTTCTCAGGCACTTCGGAGAGGAACGTGCGCAAGAGAAGGGGCGCTGCCACGTACAAGATGGTCGACACGTGCGGGGGAGAGTTCCAGGCGGCGACGCCCTACTTCTACTCGACTTACGACAGCGAGTGCGAGCTGAGCTCGCTCAAGAAGGACAAGGTCCTCGTGATCGGGAGCGGGCCCATAAGGATAGGTCAGGGGATCGAGTTCGACACCTGCTGCGTGCAGGCGATAATGGCGCTGAGGGAAGAGGGGATCACGGCGGTGATAATGAACAACAACCCGGAGACCGTCTCGACGGACTATGACATCTCGGACAGGCTCTTCTTCGAGCCGCTCACGCTCGAGGATGTCGTCAATGTCGTGGAGAAGGAGGAGCCCGACGGGATCATCCTCCAGTTCGGCGGCCAGACCTCCGTGAACCTTGCCATTCCCTTGGAGGGCTACTTGAAGAAGAGCGGGCTGAAGACGAAGATCCTGGGCACCTCACCGAAGGACGTGAACATAAGCGAGGACAGAGAGCTCTTTCGTGCCCTCATGAGAAAGGTGGGGATAACGCAGCCGGACGCCGCCACGGGGTTCTCCTTCGACGAGGTCAAGGACATCGCGCGGAGGATGGGCTATCCCGTCCTCGTGAGACCGAGCTACGTCCTTGGCGGGAGAGGCATGGAGATAGTCCACGACGAGGACGAGCTGAGGGACTTCATGCGGGAGGCGGTGAAGATAACGAGGGACCACCCGGTGATAGTGGACAGGTTCCTGGACAACGCGATCGAGGTCGACGTGGATGCCGTCTCGGATGAGAAGGATGTCTTCATCTCCGGCATTCAGGAGCACATAGAGGAGGCGGGAGTCCACTCGGGCGACGCGATGTGCGTGATTCCTCCGCACACGCTGCCGAAGCGCGTGCAGGAGGACATAATCAAGATGACGAGGAAGATATGCAAGGCGCTCAAGGTCATCGGCCTCATCAACCTCCAGCTCGCGGTAAGGAGCGGTATCGTCTACGTCCTGGAGGCCAACCTGCGGGCGAGCAGGTCCGTCCCGTACGTCTCCAAGGCGATCGGTGTCCCGCTCTCGAAGATAGCCACGAGGGTCATGGTGGGCAGGAGCCTGAGGGAGCTCGGTCACGTGGGCGTTGCCCAGACGACGGGGGTGGCGGTCAAGGCCCCCGTCTTCCCGTTCCAGAAGCTGATAGGAATCGACTCTATACTCGGTCCGGAGATGAGGTCCACGGGGGAAGTGATGGGCATGGACAGGTCTCCCGGACTGGCGTTCTACAAGGCGATAGTCGCGGCGGGGAACGACCTGCCCACCAAGGGGAGCGTGTACATCACGGTCAGGGACGAGGACAAGCCCAAGATCGTCCCCATCGCCAGGAAGCTGAGCGGGCTGGGATGGAAGATATTCGCGACCCGCGGGACCTCGTCCGTCCTGAGAGCGTCCGGCGTGGAGGCGGAAACTGTGTATCGAATCAGAGAGAGCAAGAACCCGACGGCGATAGGCCTGATGAGGGACGGCAAGGTCGACCTCGTGATCAACACGCCCTCGAAGGAGTCCGGTGCAAGGCGGGACGGGTACATGATGAGAAGGCTCGCGGTGGATCTCAACATCCCTTTCACGACGCGGATTGAGGGGGCCGGGATAATCGTGGATGCCGTAGAGTCGGTTTCGCGCGAGCGGGTTGGTGTGATCTCACTGCAGGAATTTCACCATTAACAAATAGGATTCTGACAGAAAAAAAGTGGCCGTCCAGAGAGAGACTGAACGGCCCTGTTGTGGAGGGATGCTTAGCTAAGCAACGAGTAATACTCCAACACTCTACATAAACCTTTCCCGCGAGAAATCGTACACCAGAAATGCTGATTTCACTACGTCTCAAAGGACATTGAGAAAATCGAGAACTCTTCCGTATCGGATTCGCCAATGCAATCGTTTGCCTGCCATTTCGTTAGAACAATGTTCAGAGCTTCTCACGGGCGATGCAAACGGGAGCGTACGCTCGGACTATGCGATCGCATAGAAAAGGAGGAGTGTGACCCCGGGATTCTACTCCTTGGGCGGAGTCTCCTCTGCCGGTTCCTCTGCGGGTTCCTCCGCGGGCTCTTCCGTAGGTTCCTCTGCCGGAGCTTCTTCCGCGGGTTCTTCCTCGGCGGGCGGCTCTTCTGCCGGAGCTTCTTCCGCGGGTTCTTCCTCGG
>JAJISH010000438.1 GCA_022848825.1 Thermoplasmatota archaeon | reverse complement strand
GGCACCGACGAAGACGAAGGGCCAGAGTAGGAATATGAGATTGAAGTCTATCGGCTCCGGGGTTCCAAGGAAGAGATACGTCATGAACCCAAAAGCGCCCGTGAATATAATCATGAGGCTCGATGTTCCGATTGCCCTTCTCGCCCCCCGCCCGAGGACATACTCCATCAGTGGGACGTTGATCAATCCCCCGCCGATTCCGAGACTGCCCGATGTGAACCCTGACGCGAGCGTTCCGGTAGAGCTGGCAATCTTTCGCGGTCGGGTGAGTTTCGAATCGTCGTCGGCGTCCTCGTCCCTGGTCTCCCGGATCCAGTCCCTGAGCATTTTCGAGGACATGAGCAGAATGACCGCGATGAAGACGGAGTAGAAGATCTCCTTGGGCACGTTGAGATTGAAGAGAACGCCAAGGACCGCGCCAATCAGGGCTCCGGTGAGAAGCATGAGGGCGAGGTTGAAATCGACCAGCCCCTTTCTCCGATGGTTGATCGTGGCGGAGAGCGCTGTGGCGACCGTGAACGTCAGAGATATCGGGACGACGACCTCCTTCACGTATGGCGTGAAGGAGAGAAGGATGGGGACGTAGAGGAGCCCGCCGCCCAGGCCGAGGTTCGAGTAGACGAAGGCGACGCCAAAGACCATGACTATCAGGAGAGCGATGGTCCAGAAGTCCATCGGGCGAGAATGTGTGTGACGCCTATTAAACTACCGAGAAAGATATTAGCGGTGGCGCGCATGAGGAGGATGAATGACCAGATTCCTGATCAGGTATGGCGAGATAGCCCTGAAAGGCGATTGGGTTAGGAAGAAGTTCCAGGACAAGCTGGTCGCCAACATCCAGGACTACTTCCTTCACGAGCGCATCCAGTGCATGATGAGGTCGGAGCGTGGAAGGATCTTTCTGGACACGGACGAGATCCCGCGAGCCTCGGAGATACTGAGCAGGATATTCGGGATCACTTCCTTCAGCGCCGTGGAGACGACGAGCTCCGACATGAAGGACGTGGCGCAACTCGCCGCTGAACAGTTCGGCACCAAACTCAAGCGGGGAACCAGTTTCGCGGTGAGGGCCAGGAGATCGGGGAACCATAAGTACACGAGTCCAGAATTGGCGGGCTATGTGGGCGGTGCAATGCAATCGGCGTTCGAGGATCTGGCGGTGGACTTGAGCAATCCGGACGTTGAAGTCTTCATCGAGGTCAGAGGGAAGGAGGCCTACGTTTTTGGCGGGAGGACGCCGGGACCCGGCGGGATGCCCATGGGCACCCAGGGCACCGTTCTCGCAGCCGTGTTCTCCGACGAGGGCGTGGCCGGAGCGTGGCTCATGATGAAGAGAGGGTGCAAGGTTCACATCGCCCACTCCAATCAGCAGGATAATGTTGAACCGCTCAAGAAGTGGGATATCCGTTTGATGACCCACCGCCTCAATGACGCGTCCGAGCTGGATTCCATTGTGGAGGAGACTGGCTCCCAGGGTTTCGTGACGGTCTGGCGGGAGAGGGGGCACTCCGTGCAGTCCAAGAACATCCCTGTCTTCTACCCGACGGTCGGGTTGACAGAAAAGGAGTTGGATGACCTTCTGCGGAGGATTGGAAGCTAGCCTACTTCCCCTTGTTGTCGTGAGCTCCCAAGGACGGGCGGATCTTCTCCGCACCCTTGCCCTTCTTCCTCAGCCCGCGACCCTTCTTTCCGGCCGATGTCAGACCCCGGTAGACCCTACGCTTGTGAGGAGGATTTCCTATCCACGAAATCTTTGGGTCGCTTTTTATCACAGGATGATGCGGGTCGACCAGAATGACTTCGTAGTACTTGCTCATGCCGTCCTCACCCACCCAGTAGGAGTTGAGAACCTCCAGGTTCGGGTGCCTCTTGGCGGTCCTTTCCTCGGCTATCCTCTGGATGCTCTTTGCCATCGTGATTTTCTTCAAGCCTTTCCTCTTGGGCCTTCGACCGCCCTTGATGGTGTGCTTTCGCAAGCCTCCTCTTCTAACTCTCGCCCGCACGATGACGTAGCCCTGCTTCGCCTTGTACCCGAGGGCCCGCGCGCGGTCAATCCTCGTGGGCCTTTCGACCCTCTGGAAGGAGGGTCCTTTCCTCCACTCGATCATCCTGCGCCACTGCAGCTCCTTGACGTAGCTGGCATCAGGATCCTTCCAAGCATCCCTTACAAAATGATACATGCTCCGGGTCTCAGCGGATTCTTCCGCTTCCCCTTCTTCGGTTTCCGCGTTCATTCACTGCCCTCCTGGGCGTTTGTGGATTCACCTTTCGGCACATCTCCGGCGAGATCTTCTCTCGCGACTTGGGCGCTGTAAGGATTCACCTCGTATAAATGGCTTTGCCGAGCCGGCTCACATGAAGTCCTTCAGGGTGAGCTTCTTCTCTGTCTTCTTCACCCTTGTCTCGTCCCTCCTCTTCGAGCCGAATTCGTCGCGGAACAGCGTGACCTGCTGACTTCCCGCCAAGAGGCTCTTGTCGTCCCATCCAAAGACTTCCGTGACGTAGGCGAGCGTGTGCGCCAGCCTGCGAGCGTAGTAGTTCCAATCGGGCGATCCATCGAACTCCCTGCCGCTGACGTACGGGTGGATCCGCTGGGGCGACCTCTTCGCGTCTGTGACTATCCAGGAAACCTTCATTCCAGGAACGACCTCGTAGCCCCACTCCTTCAACTTGCGCGCCGCTTGGACGTTCGGAAGCGCATCTGGAGTGACGTATTCCTTCTCGGCCTTCACGGATCTCGATATGACCAGTTTCTCATGGGGCACCTTCCCCTCTCTGGTGTCGGCAACGAGGTCCCTTGCGATGCGGATCGCGCCGTCTATGTCATCCTCCATCATCCGCTCGAAGAGCGTTGCCTGTCCCTCGCTCTGAAGATCGAAGGCGTCCGTCCTCCTGAGCTCGTAACCGCGAACGAGAAGGTCCTCCTCTGGCCACAGGACCTTGCCGACGTACCTCTTCTTCCTCCCGTGAGAGAAGAACGGGTCCATGACCTTCTCGAATTCAAGAATCGCCCCGCCCTTTGAGAACCTCTTGGCGATTTCCTGCCCCATCTTCACGGCGCCATCCAGACTTTCCTCGGGTGACTGGAAGAACACGCTGTCCGTATCACCGTAGATCACGCTGATGCCCTCGTCCTCAAGCTGGGAAATCAGGGCCTTGGTGTTCTCTCTGGCAATCGCGGTTATGGTAGCACCGATTTTGGGATTGGTGAACCTGTAGAAGCTAGATGAGAAGACGCCGTAGATCGCGTTCATCAGGATCTTGATGGCGTTCTG
>JAJISH010000437.1 GCA_022848825.1 Thermoplasmatota archaeon | reverse complement strand
GGAGACAAAGCCATCGACATTCTCGCGCAGTTCGGCGTGCGTTCCAAGATGATTGTTGCGTCGGCCCACAGATCGCCCGAGTATCTGCACGATGAGATCGAAAGAAGCGATGCCAAGGTCATTATAGCGGTTGCCGGTCTTTCTGCGGCGCTTCCTGGTGCCGTTGCTTCGAAGACGATACGGCCCGTCATCGGAGTGCCGGTGAGCGGGAAGATCAGCCTTGATTCCCTCCTTTCCGTTGTGCAGATGCCCCCTGGGATTCCCGTTGCGGCGGTCGGACTGGACAGGGGAGAGAACGCGGCCATTCTGGCGGTCGAGATCTTATCGATATCCGACGAACAGCTGAGAGGGAAGCTGGAGAAGCACAGAAAGAGGTTGAAGGAGTGGACAATCGAGGATTCCAAGTCAATCGGTGATTAGTTGTTCGATCCGGAGGAGTTCATCGAAAAGCAGGCCGAGGACCTGGCGGCAGAGGTGGATGGAAAGGCCATAATAGGCGTCTCTGGGGGCGTGGACAGCATGGTCGCCGCAATCCTCATGGACCGCGCGATAGGCGAGCGGCTTTTCGCGGTTTACGTTAACAATGGGTTCATGCGCAAGAACGAGGACGCTGAGGTCGCCAAGGCTTTCGACGCGACTGGGGTGAGGTACAGAATCGTGGACGCTGGTGAGGAGTTCTTCGACTCGTTGAAGGGCATCATCGATCCAGAGGAGAAGCGGAAGATCATAGGTAGCAAGTTCATCGAGGTTTTTGAGCGGGAAGCGATTGATTGGGGAGCCATGTATCTCGTCCAAGGAACAATCGCCCCCGATTGGATCGAAAGCGGTGGTCAGCTCCGCGATACTATCAAGTCGCATCACAATGTGGGCGGCCTTCCGTCCTCGATGAAGCTCAAGCTGGTCGAGCCCTTGAGGGACCTCTACAAGGACGAGGTGAGGAAGGTGGCGAGGTCGCTGGGCATATCCGTTTCCGAGAGGCAACCATTCCCCGGTCCCGCACTTGCCATAAGGATACTCGGCGAAGTCACCCCAGCAAGAGTGGAAGTGGTCAGGGAAGCCTGCGCGATAGCTGAGGAGGAGATTGAGAAGGCTGCCGAATCAGGGAAGATGGATGTCCCGTGGCAGTACTTCGCCGTCCTTCTCCCGCTCAAATCCGTGGGCGTCCAAGGAGACGTGCGTGCCTACGGGAACACGGTCGCGGTGCGAGCCGTGGAGTCCGTCGACGGCATGACTGCCAATTATATGCGCATTCCACATGACGTTCTCGAAACTATCTCCGTGAGGATCACAAACGAGATCAAATCTGTCAACCGGGTCGTCTACGACATCACCCACAAACCGCCTGCCACAATAGAGTGGGAGTAGCGGTCAAAGGTTTATATTCTGTTTCTCGATGACCTTATGTGAAGATATTCGTCATCGACAACGGCGGACAGTGGACGCACAGGGAGTGGAGGGTTCTCAGGGACATCGGTGTCGATACGAAGATAATACCCAACACGACCCCCCTTGAGGAGATCGATGCGGATGGTCTCGTCCTTTCTGGCGGGGCGCCCAGCGTCGGGCTAGAAGCGGACAGAATGGGCAGGAATGGGGAGTATTTGGAGAAGGCGGACATGCCTATCCTTGGCATCTGCGCAGGCCATCAGTTCATGGCGATATTCTTTGGCGGGAAGGCGGGACCATCGGGAATCCCTGAGTTTGGCAAAGCCACGATAATCGTCGATGATGAGGATGATCTCTTCGTAGGCTTGCCGAGGAAGTTCGAGGCTTGGTTGTCCCACAACGACGAGGTTAGCGAAGTTCCACCCGACTTCATGGTTCTCGCGCACTCGGAGAACTGTCCAGTTCAATCCATGAAACACACCAAGAGACCCGTGTATGGGCTACAATTCCATCCTGAGGTCGAACACACCGAGCACGGTTACGAGATATTCAAGAACTTCGTCAGGGTCTGCGAGGTGGGGTGAACGGACAAGACTGAAGTGATTGAAGACGCACTGAAGCGCAGGCGAAAGAACGAGACGTTCGAGAGAGCATTGGGAAAGGCCGTGCGTAGATCTGGCGGGAAGTACGAGGATTACATTGAGATTATGTCACACATAAGGGATAAGAGGGAAGAGAAGAGCCTCACCCTCGAGGAGGCCGCTCGCGATGTGGCGAGCGTCCATCAATTGTAAATCTCTTTGTTGAGAATGTGCGTTGGTCTTTTACTGTCCAGAACCTTCAGCACCTGTTTAGCGACAATCTTGCCCGCTCTTACCTGAGCCTCCTTTGTCGACGCGCCCAGATGAGGCGTCAAGTGAATGTTCTCGAATCTCAGAAGCGGACTATCCGTAGGGGGTTCGTTTTCGAAGACGTCAAGAGCTGCACCTGCGATGAGCCCGTCCTTGAGCGCGTCTGCAAGTGCGGCCTCATCCACAATCCCGCCCCTCGCGCAATTGACCAGGTATGCTGTCTCTTTCATGGTCTCCAGTTGTTCCTTTCCGATGAGACCCCTAGTCTTGGACGTCAGAACCGCATGGATGCTCACGAAGTCCGCTTCCTTCAGAAGTCTCGGAAGCTCAACCAGTTCCACTCCAATCTCTCTAGCGATCCTCCCCTTCAGATAAGGATCGAATGCAAGAATCCTCATTTCGAACGCCTTTGCCCGCTTTGCGACTTCGGCACCGATCCTCCCGGCACCCACGAGACCAAGGACCTTGTACTGAAGCTCCGTTCCATTGAACTTCTTCTTTTCCCATTTCCCGGCCCTTATACTTCGATCGGAGAACACGAGATTCCTTGCCAGTGAGATCATGTGCCCGACCGCCAGCTCGGCGACGGACACGGTGCTCCCCCTTGGCGAGAAGACGACCGGGATCTTCCTGGCGGTCGCCGCCTTGACATCGATGTTATCCACCCCGACGCCCGCTCTTCCGATGACCTTGAGGTTCTCTCCCTTCTGGATGACGTCCTCGGTCACCTTCGTTCTGCTTCTCACGATTATGGCGTCATAGCGACCAATGTGGCTGAGCAGCTCGATCGCTCCGTACTCCATCACATCGACTTCGTGCTTGGCTCTGAGAAGGTCGATTGCCTCCTCCGCGATTGCATCGTTCACAAGAATCTTCATTTGACCACGGGGGGAAATGGTCTGCCATATTAAAAGCCGAGGTCATCCTAGAAGCCCGGGAATGAAAAACACCATGCTGATGATTAGGACGACTATCAGGACTATCGCGAGCACGATCGCGACCATGGACATCTTCACGTCCGAGCCCACGATTATCGGGATTGGTCCCAGCATCACCACCCCGCCAAATCTCTTCTCAGGCCCTTCAGCGGGAGGCCCCCCTTGCCTCGCGCTGTCCGACCCTCCGGAGGGCAATTTCGCGGGGATCAGGCCGAGGAACCCGACGAAGAATGCACCAATCACGCAGAGAATGCCGAAGAAGCCCCAGATATCCGACCCGACGTAGACAGGGAATATCAAGGCGAGATAGACCGTCCCGTCACCCTCAGCCACGCTCACAGCCAGTAGCGCGATGCCCGAGAGGAATAGCCCGAAAGCGATGAGGAACGCCTTTCTCATCATGTTTCCTATTCTCCTATGCATATTAATCCTTTGGGTGGCCGTTCTCGGGGAGGTCAGATTAACCTTTTTATGTCCGCAAACGATTCCTCTTCCGAATGCTGGAGAACATCGTGGCCCAAATCTTCAGATCCCAGGGCTTCTCGGTAGAGCTTGAGAAGAACAGGATTCGGGCCCAGAAGGCTGGCAAATCGGTTTTCGTGGCGATCATTTCAGAAGGGGAGCTCGACACCTTCCTGGGAGAGGTCACCAAGGAACCCTGGTTCAAGATCGCCATTCCAACGTACGAGTTCTCAGGCAAGGAGCAGAAAGCGGCTCTGGACCGCAAGGTCTTGCTCTGGGGACTCGATGAGGTGGAGGATCGCATAAAGGGGGAGCTCTTCGAGGTGCTCGATCTTCCCCACGACATGGAGGAGGCGGAGAAGGCGAAAGAGGTAATCGTCAGACCGGTCCTCACAAAAGACGACATCAGAGAGATCGGAAAGAAGACGGTGAGAGGATTCAACTTCATGCTTCAGCTGGTTCCTCACTTCGTATATGAGTTCGAGAGCGTGTTGCACGTACATGGTGAGGAGGACAGAGTCGTGGACGGGTGCATCGCCGTCAACGCCCTGACATCCCAGTGGGAGACCTGGGAGATGGACTTCGAGACCGTCGAGGCAATCGACACCACTCACGAGACCCTTGAGCCGAAGATTGATGAGGAGTCCGCCTCGGAGATTGCCAGAGAGGCCGCCCGCGAGCTCGGGACGAAGGAGGTCGAGAGCGTTCACGAGGCAGACCACGCAACGATAGTCGAGAGGAGAATCGAGAGCCCCGAGGAGGAAGACGTCTCGACGAAACACGCGGGATTGGTCTATCTCCCGGTGTGGTGCGTCGAGGGCACGCTGGGCGCGATAATCGTGAATTCGAACACGGGGAAAATCGTCAGAGAGGACTACTACGAGACCTGACTCTTGATCTTCTCAATCCTCTCGAGGATTCCTCCCCAATGACTTCCCCGCCAGTAGTGCTTTCCACATTCCTTGCATCGCCAGAACATGTCCCGATCAGTTAGGACGTCATCTGGCACATTGCCTTCTGCATCTCCCCGCCCGATCTTCTCGATCAGACCGTTGCAGGCAGAACATCTGGACATCGGTTCCTCGACTTCCAGGTTGAGCGCTCGGAGTACCTGGATGAGCTGGTCGTCGATGTCCCCGGTCTCCACGTACAGGGCTTCGACGTCCTTATTGCCGCTGAGCTCCTTGTCTCTCGTCAGGATCACGCGGCCCTCGGACAGGGCGATTTCCTTCAGTTCCCTGTCGCTCACAGGGCCCGCGAACCCCGTGTCGAGCCCCAAGAACCTCAACCATTTCGCCAAGGTGCCGAGCATGTGGTCGCAGAGAAGCTTCACCTTTTCACCGCGTATTCAAGAAGCAGGCCATCCCCGAGCGCTGTGTGCGCAACGAGTTCAAGTTTGGCGATATCGGCGAGGGAGTGGAAACCCTCTCCGTCCGTGGGGGTTGGTGAGTTCTTGCCGCCGATGATCATGCTGCCAACGAAAACCTTGAACTCATCGACCAGTCGCTCGCGGAAGAAGGACCATATGACGTCGCCGCCCCCCTCGACGAGCACGCTGGAGTGCCCCCTGTCGTGGAGAATGGACATGAGCTTCGTCAGATCGACCCTGCCCTTTCCGCACCTGATGACTTCGGCCCCGCCAAAATCGCGAGAGCATTCATCCGAAGTCGCGACGATGGTGTCCGCATCACCGTCGAATACGGCTGCTTCATCGGGCGTCCTCCCACTCGAGTCTAGCACCAGCCTCACGGGATTCCTGATCTCGGAAACGTGCTCGGGGCTGACCAGCAAGCTCGGGTCGTCCGCCAGCACCGTGCCAACGCCAACGATGATCACGTCAACGGAGTTCCTGAGCTCGTGGACCCGCCTCATGTCCTCGTCGCTCGATATCCTCGTCTGCATCCTCGTGGGAAGGGCTATCTTCCCGTCCGCGGACATGGCGCAATTGACAATGACTCGCGGTTTCACGATGTATGATATTCCCTTATCATTTAACGTTTTTCGAAGAGTGAGACTTAAATAGAGGTTACCAGATTGAAGCGACGCTGACTATGGAGAACATTCACATATACGAGCTCAAGAGGATGGACCTGAAGGGGGCTACGGTCATAGATGGCTTTCCGAGCGTCGGTCTCGTGAGCTCGATAGTCGCGAACTACATCATAAACGCTCTCAACCTCGAGCAAGTGGCAATAATGGATTCCGTCTATTTTCCGACGGTCTCGCTGATAAGGGACGGAGAACCCATGAACCCCGTCCGCATCTACGCGGGTTCAAAGGAGGAGACCAAGGACAAGATCGTCGTGTTCATATCGGAGTTCCAGCCGCCACCGAATCTCATCAAGGTGATAGCGGCGGCCGTCATAGACTGGGCAGAGGACCAGAAGTGCAAAATGCTGCTGTGCCCCGAGGGCCTCGTAGTGGACAGGGAATCTCCCACCGAGGACCGCACCGAGATAAAGGTCTACGGCATAGGAAGCACCAACTTCGCAGGCAACGTGCTCAGGGAGCATTCCATAACTGTCTTCGAGGAGGGCGTCATCACAGGAGTCGCAGGTGTTCTCCTGAACGAGGGGAAGAAACGGGACTTCAACGTCATCAGCCTACTGAGCGAGGCACATCCGGACTACCCAGATGCACGGGCGGCTGCACGAGTCATAGAGACGATCGATAGGATCTTGCTGCACACGGAGCTCGATGCGCAGCCTCTGTACGAGGAGGCGGAGAGAATCGAGAACCAGTTGAAGAGCATACACAAGCAGACTGCCACGGCAAAGAGGACCCCGGCTCCCGCTAGACCCTCCATGTACGGCTAGGCTGGATTTCTATTCTCCACCTTCCGTCGAGTTTCCTTGTCTGGAAGGAGACGTCAAGGAACTTCTCCAGCAACCACATGTGCGTTTTGACATGACCCGTTATCTCCTTCACGACGAAGGCCGAGGGTCCGTCTGCGATTGCCAGATAGGGGAGGATCTGATCTGACAGATGTGTGTCGGCCGTCGCTTCCGCATCTCTCTCGCGAAGAAGCGCGTCCGCGGCGTTCCGGGCGACTTCCTCCGCCTTCACACCCCTCTCTGCCAGAGCGTCCGACCCGAGGATGATGTCTCCTGCCACTGCCCGGAGGACGACAGCGCCGCCCTGACCCGTGGCCTGGTCCTCCTTCAGACTCTCTGTCCGAATCGTTGTCTCTGCAACGTCCTCCAGCCCGCTCAGAGCCCCTTCCATTCTCTCTAAGATATGGCCTGGCAGGTTCCCAACGTGGACGAACCCATCGATCCTCTCCACGGGGGGTAGATCGGTCCATTCCTGTCCGCTCAACTCCTTGCACGGGTTCACGGTGACGCGGATGTGCCCGCCGCCTCTTGGGTAGTAGCCCCTTCTGACCTTCTCCACGGTGACGTCCCCGCCGATCCGCCTGAGCACGGGCAGGAAAACGTGCTCGAAGTAGTCCCAAGGCGGCGACCACTTAACGTCCGTACCGCCTGTCACGCTGATGCGACACCCGCGACCGGACGAAAGGGCGGGAAGAAGACATGCCTGGAGCACTAGTGTCACGCTCCCAGCAGTGCCTATGTCAAAGCGGAAGTCCCCGCCAGAGAGCTCGCCGGGGACGAAGTGTACCTCCATGGACCCCTTGTGCAGGTTCTCGACCTTCGCGCTGGACAGCTCTGCAACGCTCCTGATGGACGTGAGATGCTGGTTGGCCAATCCGGGTTTGGGTCTGTTGGCCCGAATATTGAATATCCTGACATCCTTTCCGGTGAGCGCAGAGAAGGCCACAGCCATCCTGAGGATTTGACCTCCTCCCTCACCGTAACCTCCGTCGATTTCTATCAAGCTGTTCGGGTTCGTAATCCACCTCCTTAGATAACTTTTTCGCGTGCCGTGACTGAGCAAAGTTCTTATCGTTGGGACTCTTTCGCGGAAATGGCGACATCAATGCCTGTGACTATCCACAAAACCGCTGAGGTCTCCACTCAGGCCGAGTTAGGAGATGACACGTCGATCTGGAATGAGGTCCAAGTGCGGGAGGGCGCGAGGATCGGGAAGAGCTGCAGGATAGGGAAGTGCGCCTACATCGGAAAGGACGTGGTTGTGGGCGACGGCTGCAAGATACAGAACAGGGCGACCCTCTACGAGGGTGTGAGCCTGGGCGCCTACGTCTTCGTGGGTCCGCATGTGACGTTCACCAACGACCGGTACCCCCGCGCTTCGGCGGATGATTTCGAGTTGGTCCCCACGCGGGTGGAGGACCACGCCTCCATCGGTGCTGGCTCGGTTGTGCTCTGCGGAATAACGATTGGAAGATACGCCATGATCGGTGCGGGGAGCGTGGTCACGAAGAGCGTCCCGCAGCATGCCTTGGTCCAGGGGAATCCCGCAGAGGTCGTCGGACGCGTCTGCGAGTGCGGACACAAGCTTGGGGAGGACAACACGTGCAGCACATGCGGGAAGAGAATCGACCTGGAGGTGTGAAGTCCTGATTCCGATAGCGCGTCCCTTTCTCTCGGACGAGGAGATCGAGGCGGTCACCGAGGTTCTGAGATCTGGAATCCTTGCCAGAGGTCCGAGAGTCAAGGAGTTCGAGGAACGATTCGCCGAGTGCATCGGACGAAAGCACGCGATAGCGACATCCTCCGGAACGTCTGCACTCCACATATCAAACCTGCTCATGGGGATATCGGAGAACTCCGAGGTGATAATCCCCCCGATCACGTTCTTCGCAACGGCCTCAACCGTCCTGTTCTGCGGCGGCCGTCCCGTCTTCGCGGATGTCGACCCAGAGACATACACGCTCGACCCGAAGTCCGTTAAGAGGAGGGTCACGAGTAGGACCAGGGCCATACTGCCTGTCGACCTGTACGGACAGACTGCTGACTACGACGCGATCCAGAGAATCGCGGATAAGAATGACCTGAAGATAGTCGAGGACGCCTGCCAGGCCCACGGCGCTGCATTCAACGGAAAGATGGCGGGAAGCTTCGGGGACATATCCTCCTTCAGCTTCTATGCGACGAAGAACATAACGACGGGCGAGGGCGGAATCGTTCTCACGGACGACGACCAGATTGCCGAGAGAGCGAGGCTGCTCAGGGAGCATGGTGAGGAAACGCACTACAACCACGTCCTGCTGGGCTACAACTACCGGATGATGGAGATCTCGGCGGCCATCGGAATCGTTCAACTTCGAAAGATGGACGAGATAGTCAGAAGGCGTCAGGAGAACGCGAGGATGCTTACCGAGGAGCTCGAGAACGTCAAGGGATTGGAAACCCCGATAACAGGGAAGGGCAGGGTCCATTCCTTCTACCAGTACATTATCCGCGTCAACAAGGAATCGCCCGTGTCCAGGGAGAAACTGATGGAGCATCTCCAGAAGAAGGGAGTTGGTTCTCGGCCAAGCTATCCGATCCCCCTCTACGAGCAACCTGTCCTGAAGAACCTGAGGATAGCAGGCCAATGCCCAGAGGCCGAGAGGTTGCTACCACAGCTGCTCGAGTTGCCCGTGCATCCCCACGTCGTGGCAGATGACATCCAACTAATCGGGAAATCTATCAGGGAATGCCTCAGGCCGTGAGACCCAAGCAAATGCTTTATCTAATGCCGTTCCTTGAGCGGTATCATGCTCAGAGTGGGAGTCATCGGTGTGGGCTCAATGGGACAGAACCACGCCAGGGTATTCTCGGAGATGGCCGACCTCGTAGGGGTCGTTGACAAGGACCGCGAGACCGGTAAGATCGCAGCCGAGAGGTTCAACACGGAATCATTCGAGAACTACGAGGACCTACTGAAGAAGGGTGTCGACGCCGTGTCCATCGCCACACCAACGGCCCTCCACTATCAGGTCTCCAAGGATGCGATGGAGGCGGGAGTTCATGTTCTTGTCGAGAAGCCGATGTGCTCGACCATCGAGGAGGCGGAGAAGCTCGTGGAACTGGCCGAGTCGGCTGGACTCACCCTCGCCGTCGGCCACATAGAGAGGCACAACCCCGTGGTCGACTTCGCGAAGAAGGGCATCAGGGACGGAAGGTACGGCGATGTGATCACGATATCCGCGCGCCGCGTGAGCAGCCTTCCCACGAGGATCCGTGATGTCGGAGTCATTCTCGATCTGGGGATCCACGACATAGACGTCATGAGATACCTGCTCGGAAGCGAGGTCGCGAGCGTCTTCGCCAGCGGTGGAAGGATAAAACACGAGAGCTTCGAGGACCATGCGAACATCATGCTCTCCTTCGAGAACGGCACGAGCGGCCTAGTGGAAGTGAACTGGCTGACGCCCATGAAGGTGAGGAGGCTCTCCCTTACTGGCCTGAAGAACTTCGTGGAGATCGACTACATAACGCAGTCCATCTGGATCTCCTCCTCAAGCCTTGGAAGGCTGGACTCGTTCAATCTGTACCGCATCCCGCTAGAGTTCGATACGAGGAAGATAACGCTGGAAATGCGCGAACCGCTGAAGAACGAGATCACGGACTTCATGGATGCGATCGAGAAGAAGCGGGACCCGCTAATCAGCGGCAGAGATGGGCTAGGGACTCTGAAAGCTGTCATGGCGGCAATCGAGTCGCAGAAGTCCGGAAAGAGGATAGACCTCTGACTACTTGCCTATGGCCTTGTAGATCATTCCAATGGCCTGGAGTTGTGACGTGCTGAAGATGTTGCGGCCGTCAACGACTATTCTTCCCTTCATCTTCGATTTCAGCTCGTCGGGCGAAAGGTTCCGATACGCCTCGTGCCTCGTCACGAAGACTACAGCGTCCGCGTCACGAAGGGCTTCATCCAGGTCCCTCGTCAGTTCGATCCCCTCGAAGCTGTCGACATAGGGATCGTGGATTGTCACCCTCGCCCCGCTTTCCTTCAGCTTCTCTATCACGGGAAGAGCGGGCGTGTTTCTGGCATCGTCCGAATCCTCGATGAAGGCGAAACCCATGACGGAGACGTGCGAGCCTTGAAGATCCTGCCCGGACTCGCGAAAGGCCTCTTTGGTGAGCTCGAACAGATGGTGCGGCATCATATCGTTGATATCCCTGGCAATAGAGATGATGCTTCCCTCGGGGTCCATCCCCGCCCCGTACAGCAGAAGCCACGAATCCTTCGGCAGACAGTGCCCACCCACTCCCGACCCGGGCTCGTGCATGTGCCTATTGGGTGATGTGTTGACCAGCTCCTGTGTCTCGAAAACGTTGATCCCTAGGCTCTCACAGATGAGCGCGAGCTCGTTCGCGAACGCTATCTCGACATCTCGGTAGGCGTTCTCGGTCGTCTTGACGACTTCGGCGGTCAGGGCATCCGTGACGAAGAGCTTGCCCTCAGAAATGTGTGCATAGAGGTCTCTCGCCTTTTCAGCGCTCTCAGGGTTGATGCCTCCTATGATCCTGTTGCATTTTACCAGGTTGTATATCAGTCTGCCGACCTTGAGCCTCTCTGGACAGTGAGCGAGATAGAAATCCTCGCCGGCCTTGAGGCCAGACTTCTCCTCCAGGATAGTCTTGACGACCTTTGACGTCGTCCCAGGAGCTATCGTGGACTCCACGGAGACGAGCGTTCCCTTAGAGAGATTCTCACCGATGCTTGACAGCGCAGATTTCAGTGCCTTGAACCCGGGCATCTTGGTCCTCTCGTCTATCGGGGTGTCGACCGAGACAAGGATGGCGTCGGCTTCCTGGCACTTCGAGAAGTCATTAGTGGCCCTGAAGCCGTGGTTGTTGTGCGCCTCCTCGAATAGCTCTTCCAAACCGGGTTCCTTCCCGACTATGGGGCAGATGCCGTCATTGATCATCTTGATCTTCGCCTCGTCTATGTCAATCCCGACGACATCGAAGCCCTTCTTGGAGAACGTGCAGGCAACGGGGATGCCCACGTAGCCCAGTCCAACGACGGCAATCTTGGTCATGATGTCTCGTCAGAAGATTAAGCCCAGATATAAAGGTTTACGACCATTCATCCGGACGCTGCTCTGTCCAGCATTTTGGACCTTATGAGCTTGTATCCCTCTATGATGAAGATGACGCTACTGCTGACGAGCAATATCAGAACCCATTCCAGGATCCCGAGTGATGCAGTATCGAAGACGGGATGCAGCGGAGGTAGGTACACGACGATGAGTTGCAGTATCGCAGAGACAAGCACGGCGAGGACCAGTTTGGGGTTCGACAGGAAGCCCGCCAGACTCAGGGGCCTTCTGGGTGACCTCACCGAGAACACAAAGAAGAGCTGGAACATCACCAACGTCGTGAAGGCGACCGTCCTGGCCACCCTTACTTCATGACCTAGATACGTGAAGAGCTGGAAAATCCCAAGCGTCCCGACGAGCATGATGACCCCCACCGAGATTATCATGAAGAGCATCTCACGGTTGATTGGGCTCTCCTTTGGATCCCTCGGCTTTCTCTCCATAATGTCCTCTGGGATCGGGTCAACTCCCAACGCGAGGGCGGGCAGTCCGTCCGTAACGAGGTTTATCCACAGTATCTGGATGGGAATGAGGAACGGAAGTAGTTCGGGGTCTGCGAATATCAGGGTCGCCATGAACATCACAAGGACTTCGCCGACATTAGCGGACAGAAGATAGGCGACGAACTTCCTTATGTTGTCGTATATCCCTCTTCCTTCCTCGGTTGCCTTCACGATGGACGCGAAGTTGTCATCGGTCAGGACCATGTCAGCTGATTCCTTGGCCACGTCCGTCCCACTTATTCCCATGGCGATTCCGATGTCCGCCCTTTTCAAGGCAGGCGCGTCGTTCACGCCATCCCCTGTCATCGCAACGACGTGTCCTCTCTCCTGGAGAGCGGAGACTATCCTGATCTTGTGCTCAGGAGAGACCCTGGCATAGACCGCTATCGACTCGACTTTATTCTCGAGTTCCTCATCGGACATCTTCTCGAGCTCGATTCCCGTGACAACTGAATAGTCGTCCTCTGCGATTTTCATCTGCTTCGCAACCGCCTCAGCAGTGAGCTTGTGATCTCCGGTGATCATCACGACCCTGATCCCGGCCTTCTTGCTCTTGGCTATGGCTTCTATCGCATCCTTCCTTGGCAGGTCCATCATCGCGACCATGCCCAAGAATATGAAGTCGGTTTCCACGGTATCCTCGTTGATCTCCCGCAGGTCTGAAGGGAGCGGTCTGTAGGCGAGGGCCAAGACCCTGAACGCTTCTGAGGCCCATTGCTCATTGAGCTCAAGGATTTCGCCTCTCATCTCATCCGTCATCTGGACGATCTCCCCGCGAACGAGAGCTCTCGAGGACTTCTCGAGGATCCTCTCAGGAGCTCCTTTCGCATGTGCGGTACTCTCTCGGTCCACTGTATGAACGGTCGTCATGAGTTTTCTTTCCGAGGTGAAGGGTATGTCCTTCCTTCTCGGATTCGCCTCCTGCACCTTCCTCACATCGAGGTCGGCCCTCATGCCAAGGACAATGAGAGTCCCTTCTGTAGTGTCCCCGAAAACCTTGTAGTGACCCTCTTCTTCCTTCAAAGAAGAGTCGTTGCACAGGATTCCAGTGACTATCAGTTCCCTTAACCCTGGAATCTGTCTCGGGTCAATCTCCTCGCCGTCCCTGTGGAACTTACCAGCAGGTTCGAACCCTTCACCGGAGATCGTATACGTTGTCCCGTCCGCATAGACGCGTCTAATGTTCATCTCGCCTTTCGTCAGGGTTCCCGTCTTGTCTGAACAGATGACTGTGGCACTCCCGAGGGCCTCAACCGCTGGCAGGTTTCTGATGAGGGCGTGGCGCTTCGCCATCCTCTGAAGTCCCAGCGCAAGACTGATCGTTACCACGGCTGGTAGACCCTCCGGGATGGCCGCGACTGCGAGGCTGACGGCCACGAGCAACATCAGCACATAATCACCACTCCTGATCGAGCCCACCAAGAAGACCGCGATGCATGCAAACAGAACGCCAAAGGCAATCTGCTTCCCCAGCCTGTCGAGTTTGTCCTGGAGCGGGGCCCTCTTCTCGGGCTCGGTCTGGACCATTCCCGCAATGGCGCCGAGCTCTGTCTGCATCCCAGTGGCAACAGCGATGGCAATCGCCCTTCCGCTCTCCACGATGGTCCCAGTGTGCGCCATGTTCTTCCTGTCACCGATAATGACATCCCCTGGAATGGGTGCCGAGTCCTTGGAGATTGGAACAGACTCCCCTGTCAGAGAAGCCTCATTCACTCTGAGATTCGATTCCTCCTTGATCCGACAATCGGCCGGGATCACGTCCCCCATCTTGAGGGATACTAAGTCACCTGGAACGAGTTCGCGGGCCGGGATGAGGGTTAATTCGCCGCCGCGCAGAACTGTAGCTCGCGGGGCCGCCATTGCCTTGAGCGCGAGAATCGCCCTCTCGGCCTTGTACTCCTGAACGAATCCGAAGACAGCGTTCAGGATGACGATGATCGTTATGACGATGGCGTCATATATCTCCTCCATCCCTTCCTCTTTCATTATTCCGATGACGGCTGAAATGATTGCGGCAATTATGAGAATGAGGACCATGAGGCTCAGGAATTGCCTCAGGAATATCTTGAGTGGTGATGTCCGTGCGGTCTCGACCAGCTCGTTGGGTCCATATCGCTCGAGTCGCTGCGCCGATTCCTCGTTCGATAGCCCACCGGGCCCTGTCTCAAGCTTCTTGGCAGTCTCAGAAGACGACAGGTTCCACCATGGCTCGGGCATTTGCATTCAAAATGCAATTGCCATATATAAACCGCACAGAATCAGTTAGTGCGGCTGCCGGGATTTGAACCCGGGCAATGAGGTTGGGAACCTCAGATCCTAACCAGGCTAGATCACAACCGCTCATGGGAAATGGGAGAGTCCCACACGCCTACTTGACCGTCTCCAGCTGGCTCATGATGTTCCATATGAGCGTCCTGCCGTGCAGAGGTATGTTCGGATCGTTCGCAAGTTCGTCAAGTATGAAGTTGGCTCCCGCGACTCTCACGTCCAGTGCCTCATCCCTACGAAGAAGTCTGTCCTTGGCTTCAGTTGCCCCTCTTCTTATGTTCCGGGGAACGGAAGTGTCCTCTGCGAGTTGGTCGAGAACGCCCATAATCTGCCTCAATCTCCCTTCCGCATCCACGGGACCACCTCACCATGGGTGATAGCTTTCTGTGTTTAAAAGCTTTCAATCATGAGCGGGTCTTGCATGGCCGCCTTCCTTGTATATCGTGACGACCATTAGTGTCTTGGTCTCCTTGACCCCCCTAATCGACGCCAAGGACTCAACGACGAAGTCCTTCAGGCCCTTGTAGTTGCTGAACCTCGCCTTGGCGACTATGTCCGTGTCCCCGGTCACCAAGAAGACATCCTCTACGATGTCGAACTCTGATATCTTCGTGGCGACCTTGTCAGCCTCCTTCGTGTCGACTTTTATCGTTATGACGGCAGAGACCTGATCCTCGCCGTAGTAGCTCGATATATATCGGTCCATGTCGGACTCCTCTTTCATCCTACCAACCCCATTGAGAATCTCAGCGGACTTTATTTAATGCTTTCTGAGAGGTCGCAGAGATCCCAGAAACATTTTAATAGACCAATTGGATGACAAACTGGCCAGCTGACTGATATCAACCATCTGACCTACACACATACTGGATGGCTTCGTTTGAGCAAGGACGAGAAACGCAAGATGATCATCGAGAGCATCGTCGAAGGCCGGAAGATGGAGGCCTATGCGGAGCACAGGACGAAGGATATGCACGTCTGCTCCTTCTGTGACAAGATACTCTACAGAAGAACCCCGATGAAGAAGATCGGAGAGAAGTGGGTATGCATAGACTGCCTGCGACAGCTCAAGGAAATGCTGGATACACTGGAACAGTGGGAACAGGAGATTAGTTTGCAGAAAGAGATGAAGAAGCAGCTGGACGATGGGATGGGTCCCTAGGGTTTCACACGGGTGCCGCACGACCTGCAGAAGACGTCGGCCTCATCGGGTTTCTTCCCGCAACCATCGCAGACAACGACGGCCTTGGCGCCGCACTTTCTGCAGAACGCGTCCTCCGGACGGGCGTCTGCACCGCACGAGGAACAGGTCTGTGCGTCTCGCTCGGCTCCAGCAGTCTCGGGTTTCACTCCGGAGAGAGCCCCCTCCGCGACTTTCCTGGACTGGACCGCATAAGACAGCGCCTGAGTGTAGTCATCCGTGCTCTCACACTCATCGCAGAGCATAAGGAGTCTATCAGCCTCCGAGACATCCAGCCCCGACTCCCCCGCCTTCCCAATGGCCTCCAAGGCCAGCGATCTGGAGAATCTGGATTCCATGTAGTTCTCCGGGAACTTGTCCTTGAGCACCTCCTTGGTCGTTGGCTCGGACTCGACGAACCCGTCCCGGGCGGCAGGTTCGGCTACAGTGCTGGGCGTCACCTTGACCGTCTTCATCGAATCCTTGGCTTGATCGGTCATGTCGAGGGAGCCTCGGTAGTCCCCCCGCCTCAAGGCTTGGTCGGCTTGATCAAGCGTCTTGTTCACGCTGCTCAGGTTTGTCCCGTCCCGGGCGAGCGTGTTGCTGATTGCCCGAGCGTTCAGGATGGCGTTGTATGCCTGGTCCTCGAGCGGTTCCTTCTTGGAACGTGACATCCGCCTCTTGCGAAGAACCCTCATCTCGACTATCACCACGATGATGAAAATGACCATTATGACTGCGAGAACGATTAGTTGTTCGATATAGTCCATTCTGTTCAAGTATTTTTATGCCCTGCCTCCTTAAAACTCTTTCTCTGTGGGAATCGCAGAGAATCTCGCGCCACGGCATATCTAGCTCGTGACTTCTGGCAGCTTCTCCAGCTCAAGGGCCATCTTAAGCTCCCTCGCGATTCTCCTGCCCGTGGACATGTCCGCCTCGATGTAGTCGGAGTATGGTGACCCGCTCACGAACAGATTGGTGCCAGCGACTATCCTCGATGATATCTCGAAGACCTTGATTTCCAGCTCATCCGTTATTATCGTCTCCAGACAGAAGGGGCCCACCATCCCGCCAAAGAGCTCGATCGACCGCTCGATGGTGGCCTCACCAATGTCGAATGCCTTCGGAAGCAGTGACTCGCGCAGCACTACTGGCACATTCCCGGTGACGATGAACGTGGGGAATATCCCGAGCTTCTTCAGCGCCTCCTGTGCACCCAGTTTGTACATCTCGTCGATGTTGGACTCGTCCCGCCTGTCCATTCCCAGGATCTCGAGCGAGCCCGTGCTGAGCCGGTAACCCTCCTCCTTGATGGGCGAGAAGAAGAAGTGGATGTAGTACCTCGTGCCGAGTATGTACTCCTGTATCGTGAATGGCTGCTTATGGTCTATTCCCACCTTGAAATCGTGGAAGTCCTTCGCGATGAAGAACCCGCGGCCTCCCTTTGCGCCGTGGTACTTCACCAGGACCGGCCTGTCTATGTCCTCGGGTCTCTCTATCAGCGCCGGCATGCCGATACCAGCCGACTCGAGCCACTGCCTCTCTTTCTCCCGGTCGGATTCCCATTCGAGCACCCTCCTGTTCCCGAACGTAGGAGCCTGAAGGTCCTCGAAGACCCTTGGACCCACATACTCGACGAATGACCCGTGTGGAACGATGACGGCATGTTTCGAGACGAGGTCGTCCACCCGGTCAGGAATCTCAGAGTAATCATCAACGACAAGGTACTCATCCGGCTCCGCAAGAGGGAAGGCCTTGAAGAGCTTGGGAACGCTGCCAACGGCGATT
>JAJISH010000436.1 GCA_022848825.1 Thermoplasmatota archaeon | reverse complement strand
CGACAGGGTCACGTTCTACAAGCACAAGGAGGGCGGGAAGATCGACGACCTGGATTTCGTTACGCACGAGAACGTGTACCTCTTCTCTTCGCACGAGACGATGGCGGTGTTCGAGGACGGCAGGGTGATAGTGTACCCCACCGCGAGGCTGTACGAGTACGTGGTCTCCGGACCGACCACCGATTTCGTCAAGGACAGGTACCTTCTCAGCGCCGCCGCGGAAGAGAAGCAGGTGATGGACTCGAAGACGATGCTGAAGGACATGTTCTGACCGGCGAAGGGCCAATGCGACGCTAGACCGATGGGACAAACCAGTCCGCGTTCGCCGCAAGCCGGATCCAGTACCCCTCTCCCTGTTTCATGATATGGCTGCCCGGAAGCTCCGCCAAGTGGTACGGCGGTGCATCTGCATATCCTTCTACGCTCATCGCGCCGGTGTCCGCCATCAGGTCTGAGACGGTGTAGCCATCTGCCAGAGACGGAAAGCCCACCATGTTCCAACCCTTGCGCAGAAGGATCGACGTGACGTTCGGGAGGGGACCCACGATATCGAGATTGGCGGGTGCCGTTATGTTTATCCAGAAGCCTGTCGACGGGTCGATTGTTGACAAGTCCCGGTAGGGCTTGAAGGTCCAGTAGGTCTTCCATCTGTCGCCCGGGTCCGATGCATCGTAGTAGCGCAGGGCGTTGTACTTGCCGTCTATCGAGGAGAGAACGTTCTCGACCGAGTCGTCGGCCAGCGGGATCGGGACCGAGATGAAATGCCATCCCAGGTCCGCTGCAGTGAAGTCCATCGAGAAGCGCCACTTCGTTCCCCTTAGCGGGAGCTCGTTGTGGCTCGTGACATCGATCACGTTCGTCGCCGTGACGTTCGCTGTGAAGTAGGGTCCGTACGCTACCGTCGAGTTCCAAGTGAAGCTCTTTGCACCAGAGATGTCATACGTGGCATTGTCAATTGAGAGGGAGGCATTCACAATGTTGTCATCCGCGAAGATGAATTCGAAGGTCGTCTCCGTCTCGCCTATCTCGCTGTTGTTGGCGGGCTCGACGAAGAGGATGGCGGGGAACGGATGTGACGCACCGCTCAAGTCCTCATACAGGTATGGCGGCTCGTCCACTCCCGTGCCGAACGAGGACGTACGGTTGTGCCAGAGCAGCGATGTGCGCTCCCACGAGATCCCGAGGCTCGTGTAGTCTCCGTAGCTGTAGTCGCTCCAGAGCCGTGTTTGAACCGAGGCCCGCCCGCCGTTGTCGCCGTCGATGAAGTTGAATGAAGAGTGGCTGTCCATTCTGATGTAGTCCTGCCCGTTCCCTGAGGACGTGGTCGTATTGGAGTGCCTGATGATGTACGTGACATCGCCCGCCCCGGACACGTCCTTCGTGACGTTGTGGAATATCTCCTCCTTCTCGTCGAAGTAGACTGTCACGGTCGAGGAAGTGATGGTCCGCGAGACTGTCGCGATGGAGTGGGTATCCACAACCGGGAAGCTGCCGTTGAGCCATGCCTTGTAAGCGACCTCGATGGTCTCCACCCCGTTCGCCACGGACCTGTGGGCGGTTGAGTTCGATTCCAGGTACTGCCCGGTGCCAGTCGCGCCCACGCTCCTGTAGAACGAGGAGTCGTCCAGGATGTAGGCCGTCAGGCGAGGATTCCTCCAGATGAAGAACGAGAGGCTGATCTTCCAGTAATTCCCCCCGTTCCCGACGCTGAACGCGATGGGCTGCGTTCCGTCGAGCAGCGACACGTAGGGCGAGATGTCGATCTCGAACTGCGGTCTCAAGCCCGTCCCGGGCGGGGGAGTGCCGTTCCACTCGTAGAGCGTCCAGCAGTTCGGCGGGTTCAGGCATGCTCCCGAGTTCATGAACGGAAAGCCCGTGATATCGAAGACCCTGGTGCCGTTGATGTCGAGCGTGAAATCCCTGACAGTGGGCGGCGCGTTCGCGAACCAGAACTCCTCGGCGGAGCCCCCCCTCTCGATGAGGACGGCCTTGGCGGACGTTATGCCCGATGGGAAGGTGACATTGACGCTCGTCGTGTTCGACGCGCTCAAGTGCCGATGGAATATGGCAGGCACGATCTCTGGCAGGACGAACGGAGGCGTTCCTGGATAGAAGGCGAAGCTGAGGCTGCAGTTCCAGCCACCGTCGAAGTTGGGCATTCCAGACCAGTAGACGGACGCTGACGTGTTGAACAGGTTCGCGTATATCGTAACGTCCTTCGTGTACGTCTGGACGGGATTGATGAGGGGCCCGCCGTTCTCCTTGGTGGTCATCTCCAGGATCAGGACGGAGTTGACGCCGACCACGTTTGCTCTGTCCCAAGGATCGCCAAGATTGATCAGCGTCAACGTGAGCTCGATATTCTCCCACGAGCCCTGCGGGAACGAGACGTTGTGAAACCACGCGGTCCAGTTCGACGAGGGGTTTGTGAAGTTGACGTGTTGGACGTTGTTGACGTCGTTGATGGGGCCATCCGAATTCAGGCGGGAATCTCTCGAGGACGAGGACAGCTGAGGCAGCTGCGGCACCGCCAGAATCGTGCAGATAAAGAGCGCCACAATGACCGCCGAGCTCCCTCTGAACTTGTGACCTGTCCATGCGAAGAGATGCGAACGAGACAAAGAGACCTCTCCCTCTCACCTCATCTGGTAGTCGATATTTAAATGCTCCACGCGATGACCGTTCAATATCCGCCAATCCGGTCTGGATTTGGAAAGTTTCTAATACGATGCACATTAATAGTCCGTTATTATCCAGACTGACATTCTGCTGGCCTAACAGGGGAGAGGTGGGGTGAAACGATGATAACGAGAAACGAACACGCTGGGAGAATGCTCTCAGTCATACTGTGCGCTATGCTAGTACTGATAGTCTTCAATCAGGCCTCAATGGTTGCCTCGGCACTGATCACGGAGAGCTTCGAGACAGGGTTCGGTGATTGGTCCCCTGACTTTGACCCCCCGGACCCCGCCTACTTCGACATATCGATATCCTCCTTGTATTCATTTGATGGCTCCTTCTCAGTCAAGCTCACGTCCCACGGGCTCCCTCTTCCCGATAGGAATACCGCGTGGATCGAGCGAACCGTCACGGGTCCGCCCAATTCCTGGCTGACATTGGGTCTCACATTCCAGCTGTACACCGAGGGCCCGGTGGGCGACATGATGGAGGTCGTCGCATACCTTGGCAACAACGACCCCGAGGACTATCCTGACTTCACCGTCGTCGGTCTGGTCGACCAGGCGGGAACCTGGATGGAGTACACACACTCAGAGGCGTTCATGTCCGGACCGACCGGACAGGTCTATGCCGCCCTGGGCTGCTTCAATCCATGGTACCCGGCCAATCCGCTCAGGAGCTGCTATGTGGACCTCGTGAACATCACAGGCATCAGCAATGACTTCGACCCGCCAACGATATCGAACCTTCAGCCTGTCAACCTATCGACTGTCAGTGATAACACCCCAGTCATCGGCGCGTCCTACAGCGACCCCTCCGGAATCGACGTGAGCACAGTCCTTCTGCGCGTGGACGGGATTGATCGCACGGCCATGGCAACAGTCACAGCCACCGATGTGAGCTACACACCGGCAGTGACCCTGTCGGAGGGCCTCCACAACGTCTATCTCGAGGTTGAGGACGACACGCCGAACAACAACAAGGCCACGGCGTCCTGGTCGTTCACCGTTGACACAGTCGCACCGACGATCTCAAACCTGCAGCCCGTCAACGAGTCGGCCATCGGCGATTCGACACCGACGATAGGTGCGAGTTATGCCGACCTTTCGGGAATCGACACTGTCAGCGTGGTCCTGAAGGTGGACTCGGTCGACATTACCGCTCAAGCAACGGTCACGGCCTCGGATGTGAGCTACGTGCCTGCCGCTCCTCTTGCGGACGGTGTGCACGACATCTCCCTCGAGGTGAGAGACCTGTCAAGTCCTCAGAACACGGCCGTTGAGACTTGGTGGTTCCTCGTGGACACTCAACCGCCCACGATCACGAACCTCCAACCGGCCAACTCATCATACACGAGCGATGCCACGCCCTCCATCGGCGCAAGCTACAGCGACATGTCCGGAATCGACACCTCGAGCGTGAGGCTCTGGGTGGACGCGATTGACGTGACGCCTTCAGCCACCGTGACGGGAGGCGACGTGACGTACATCCCATCAATTCCGCTGACAGAGGGGCCGCACACCGTCTTCTTAGAGGTGGGGGACAACTCGGCTCCCAAGAACACGGCCTTCGAGAGCTGGGCTTTCTCCGTGGACACGCAACCGCCGGTGATCACGAACCTGCAACCGGCACATCTGTCAATCGTGGGCGAGGCGATGCCCGCCATTGGCGCGGATTACTCGGACGGCTCGGGGATCGACTTGGCCAGCGTCTTCTTCCAGGTCGACGGGCTTGACGTAACGCCCTCTTCGACTGTAACGCCGAGCGGCGTGACCTACACCCCTGGCTTCCCGCTCT
>JAJISH010000435.1 GCA_022848825.1 Thermoplasmatota archaeon | reverse complement strand
TCTATGCCCGATTCCTGGAACAGGGTCCCCGTGGTAGGGATGCCTGACCTTCTATTGCAGAAAGCCAGTGGAGGGGACAGCGTCGCCATCTGCAGGCACAGCACCGAGAGGACCTCCGTGCTCTGCGGGAACCTGTCGCTGACGGACGTGAGGAGGTTCACGATTTCGGAGCTGTATCCGCATCCTTGGCGGGGGGAGGAGTGAGGCCTGCGGCGGGCGAGCTGATCGAGGCGGGCGAGAAGGGCTTCCAAGACTGTCACTATCACACGGAGAGGAGGATCAGGATCGAGGTGGACGGAGAGCCCATCCCTCTCGGACGCTTTGCGGCGGATTTCGTCTCCAATACGCTGGCGGGAATGCTCTCCTCCCTGAAGAAGGTGGGCGAGATCAGAGACGTGCGCATCGAGATGGAGTAGCGCGCCTGCTCGTTCTTCAACTCTTCCGTCGGTCTCATTCTCCGCCCTGCTTGATCTTGGCGGCCAGTTGCTTGCCCAGCTCGACGATTTCTCTCTCGTCATCAGGCCCGGGCGGTCCCTTGATGTCTACCGCGCCCAGGACCTCGATCTTGGTCGGGCCCAGGACCTCGGCGGCCTGCTTCACCGCCCCACCGCTCCAGCCGTGCGAGCTGAGGACAACACCGTACTTCAGGGGCGGCCTCAGCGCCTTCACGAGATGGGTGGCGTAGAGTGCAACGGGGTGCATCCCGCCAAGGACGGCGGGCGTGCCGAGGACGATGCCCCGCGAGTCCACGAGCTCCCTGGCGATGTCACCGATGTCCGCGTCGGGGAGTCTGAACAGGTTGACCTCGATCCCTTCCGAGAAGAGCGTTTCGACCATCGTCTTGATCATGGCCTCCGTCGAGTTCCACATGCTCACGTACACGACGATGACCTTCTCCTTTGTCTCTCCCGAGACCCACTGGCGGTATGCGCTGAGGATCCTGTCGGGGTTCCTGTGGACGGGTCCGTGACTCGGGGCGATGATCTTGACGTCAAGGCCGTCTATCTTCTCGAGGGCCTTCACGCCCATCTTCCTGAAGGGCATCATTATCTCGCCGAAGTACCTCTTCGCGAAGGGTATCAGCTCCTCCACCTCGTCGTCGTAGAACCCGTGGGCGGTGTGCAGTCCCAGGAAATCGCACGGGAACAGCACTCCGTCCTCTTCAACGTAAGTGAACATAGTCTCGGGCCAGTGCAGCCACGGGGCCTCGATGAACCTCAGGGTCTTCCCGCCCAGCGGGATCGTGTCGCCATCCTTGACCACCTGGGTTCTCTCTGCTGGGACGCCGTACTGTACCGATGCCATCTCGGCCCCCTTCTTCGTCGTGACGAGCACAGCCGACTCATTCTTCGCCATGATGTGCGGGATCGAACCAGCATGGTCGGGCTCTGCGTGGTTCATCACGATGTAGTCCAGTGATGCCAGCTCGGCGACTTGGCCGATCCTCGACTCCAGCTCTTCTTCGAACCCAGGCCTCACAGTGTCCACGAGCGCGGTCTTCTGCTCGCCCTTCACTAGATAGGCGTTGTACGTCGTTCCTTGCGGGAGAGGGATCAGGGCGTCGAACAGTCGCTGGTTCCAGTCCCTAGCACCCACCCAATAGACCCCATCGGATATCTCCCGTGCGTTATAGCTCTCCAAATCCATCAACTCCATGAATCCATAGTCATGTGGAAGTGACACGCATCCCCGTCCGAATCCGGCAGGCGCAGCATGCCCTCCGCTCCCTGTGAAGGGGAGGTGGTAGATAAATGCAATCCCGAATCAACCGATTCCGGCGCAAACGGTTCCGGTCTGCTTCGCTGTGGACGAACCAGAGAACGCTCGCAGTCAGCTGAATCAGGATTTGTCACTCGCCCGTGAACATGAGGGAAAGCCTTAAGTCCCCCTGGAATGCTTTTATACTGGCTCAGGATAGATCAGACAGTGCCACACAGCATGGGAAATCAGGGGACGTCAATGAGCGGCAAGATATGCGGCCTATCGACAGAGGAGATATTGGATAGCATCACTGCCGCCGAGAAGAGATACGACTATCTCGACTCGAGACGAGAGGAGCTTCTGGAGAAGTATCCTGACCAGTTTGTGGCCGTCACCGAGAATGACGTGGTGGCGACCGCTAGGACGATGAAGAAGCTTCTCTCCGAGCTCAAGAGGAAGGGTCTCGAGACCAACGATGTCTCGATCGAGTTCATGCTCACCGAGGACTTCGACTGGGTCCTCTGACACTCCTGCGGCGCTGAG
>JAJISH010000434.1 GCA_022848825.1 Thermoplasmatota archaeon | reverse complement strand
ATGGCACCCGCGATAATCTGGGCTATGCCGCCGTAGAAGATGCCCATGGACAGTATCATGGTCCCCAACGCGAAGAAGCCCGCGTTGTGAAAGTTCAACAGCACCGTGGTCATCCCGAAGGCCATCAGGCCGAGCGGCGCGGGGTTGGCAGTCGTGTCCTTTATCTCCGTGGTCGATTCAGGCGATTCTTGCTGTATGATCATCACATCCAGAACTGAAGGTTCACTCCATGGCCATGAAGAAGTCCTAATCCTCCATCGTGGACAGGTCGCCGGTCGGAAGTCCGAGCTCCCACGCCTTCAGGACGCGCCGCATGATCTTCCCGCTCCTCGTGACGGGCAGCTTGTCCTTGAACTCTATCTCGCGCGGGACGGCGTGGGCCGCCAGCCCTGTCTTGACGAACAGCGCTATCTCCTTCTTCAGCTTCTCGGAGGGCTTGTATCCCCTCCTCAGCTGAACGAACGCCTTGATGATGTCGCCTCGGATCGGATGGGGCTTCCCAATGACGCCCGCCACCGCGACGGCAGGATGCTCGATGAGCTTGCTCTCCACCTCAAAGGGACCGACGCGCTCGCCGGCGGTCTTGATGACATCGTCGATTCGACCCTGGAACCAGAAGAAGCCGTCCTTGTCCATGTACGCAGAGTCCCCGCTAAGGAACCAGGGATCGTGCTCGAAGTAGGACTTGTACTTCTTCGGGTTCTTCCAGATCTTGCGCATCATGCCCGGCCAGCCCTTCTTGATGGCCAGATTGCCTATCTCGTTGGCCGGGAGAACGTTGCCATCGTTGTCGATGATGGCAGCCTCGACCCCCGGGAACGGGCGTCCCATGGAGCCCGGACGGACCTCCATCGTGGGGACGTTGGCGATGAGCATGTGACCTGTCTCGGTCATCCACCAGTTCTCGTGTATCGTGCGACCGTCGTATGCCTCCCATCCCCAGCGGATGACCTCGGGGTTGAGCGGTTCGCCGACGCTGACTATGTACCGCAGGCTCGAGAGGTCGTACTTCTTGGCGGTCTCGGTCCCGGCAGCCATGAGCAGCCTGAACGCCGTGGGGGCGCTGTACCAGACCGTGATGCCGAGCTCCTCGATTGTCCAGTACCATCTCTCGGGATTGAACCGCCCTCCGCGGATGACGTTGGAGATGCCGTTCAGCCACGGGCCGAACATTCCGTAGGACGTGCCGGTGACCCACCCCGGGTCGGACGTGCACCAGTAGATGTCGTCCTCGTGTAGGTCGAGGACCCAACGAGCGGTAATCAAGTGTCCGATCATCGCGTTCTGGACGTGCAGGACGCCCTTGGGCTTGCCCGTCGAGCCGGACGTGTAGTGGAGAATGAGGGGGTCCTCTCGCTTGAGCCACTGGATGCGGTCGAGCTTCTTGGAGGCGGAGTCCATCTCCTCCTTCCAGCTTACCTCGCCCTCTTCGAGCTCGTCCTGGTCTGCATCCAACACGAAGACGTGCTTGAGCGCGGGAAGGTCCTTCTTCGGTATCCTGTCCTTCATGAAGCTGGCGGTGACTATGGCGACCGCAGCGCTGTCCTGCATCCTGTCGCGGATGGCGTCCGCCATGAACGCCTCGAACAGCGGGCTGGGTATGGCGCCCACCTTGAGGATCCCGAATATGCTGATGTACACCTCAGGCGAGCGGGGAGCGAACGTGAATACCCTGTCGCCCTTCTTGATGCCGTACTTGCGGAGAACGTTCGCGAACCTGTTCGAGAGGAACATCATCTCCTGGAACGTGTACTTCTCGTACCTCTCGTCGTCGATGTAGTAGAGGGCGACCTTGTTCTTGCGCCACGTCTCGACGTGCCTGTCTATGGCCTCGTGGGCCATGTTCACCTTTCCAGTCTTGTGCCAGTCGAACTCCTTCTCCCAGTCCGCCCACTTGAAGCCTTTGACGGCCTCCTCGTACAGCTTCATGTTGGGCTCTTCTTCGAAGGTCTTCTTCCGGAACTCGAGTTTCCTCTTCGGCATGGGGCTCACCAATTCTTCGTCGTTCCCCTGCACCGCGGATTGGGGCGCCAGGGGAACCCCCGTTGAGGGGATTCACTACTATTTCGCATCGGACTATTAACCTTTGCATCGGGAGACCGTGGGCTCCTCGATTCGAACGCCTATGACGCCCCGCGACAGGCACTGCCGACGCCGGCTATTCCTTCCCGCCCCAGCGGCTGATCATGATGATCAAGATTATCATCACGAACGTCAGTATGAGCGCCGTGACCATGAAGTATATCCAGCCTGCCAGGTCAGGTGTTGCCGCCAGGTCGATCCCCGCCAAAGCGAAGCCGCTCATCACGACCTCCTTCCAGACGAGAGCGATCACGAAGCCGAACGCCGCAGCCAGGGAAGCCGCTATGGTGACCCGCACCTCCCTGACCGTTAACTTCCTCCCCTCTTCATCCTCACCCATTGAAAACACCTCTGACACTCGGGATGACCAATGCGGTAAAAACCCTTTCGACGTGAGCTAGCTGTTAGGGCCGTGAATGGAAATGGAGCCTAGGACTGAGGCGCGCCGCAGATGTGGCAGAACTTGACGCCGGGTTGGAGCAGTGCTCTGCAATTCCGGCACTGGGGTTGCGCCGGCGGCTGGGGCTGTGGCGGTTGCTGATAAGGAGCAGGCTGTGGCGGTTGTGCGGGCTGCGGCTGGGGATGCTGTCCATAAGCGGGCGGGGGAGCCCGGTATGCCGCGGCAGGCATCGGCTGCATCGCCTGTCCCATGCGACGATACTCGTACCAGAGTACGGTGGCGGAGACCAGACCGCCGAAGAACCCGCCGTAGAAGCCAACATCGAGCCAGTTGTTTGTAAGGTCCGAGGTTGCTGCGATGAGAATGATGCCGCCAAGGAGGGTTACTATGAAGACGACCATCGCCGCGATAGAGCCCCTTAGAATCAACGAGCGAGAGACGGGCTTCTGAAGCGCTTGAACGGAAACGAAGGCCGAATAGAAGAGCAGAATCGCCATCGGGAGAATCAGCACTATGGCAACGGAGCCTATGTTGATCCAGACCGTCTCTTCGATGTAGGTGCCGTAGTTGTACCACCCGCCGAAGTCTCCGACCAGCAGCATGATCGCGCCTACGAGGCTGAATATCACGGGAATCACCAAGAGCATGGGCTTCTCATACGCCGGAGCGTACGCAGCTGCCACCGGGGCGACCGGGGCTGGTTGGGGATAGGCGCTCTCTGGCGTTGCTTGTCCAGCGAACGGGCTTCCACATGACAGACAGAACTTGTCTCCTTCCCTGACTGGCGCACCGCAATTCGTGCAGTTCATCTTGACCCTCCTCTGCGCTCATCATAAGCTCGTTATATTAATCTTCTTAGGAGAGAGATGTCCAGAAGTGGATCGATGTCCACCCATGTGGGCAAAGGACTTGTACGGATGCGCTCATTGCACAGCAACCGGAGGAGTGATTATGGAGAAGAAGAAGTCCGAGAGAGCGAAGGATATCGCCGGGATCTTGGGGATCGGGATGATGTTTGCCACAGCGCTCATGACGATAATCACGTGGCTGACTGCGTGGTGGAACGGCCTGTCGACCGGATCCTTCACCGTGCTCGTGAACATAAATGCCATTGGGGAGATGTTCGCCGAGTTCTGGCTCATTTGGATTGTATTGGGATTCTCCCTCTGGGGCATCTACTGGTACATGCACGAGGCGATGCTGGAGAAGGAAGAGGTGGAGTAGCCTCCCGTTTCCTGACAAAACCTTTATAGACTGGACTACCGTATTCGGCGTACCAGGTCGATATCATGATGTTCGTTGTAAGGCTCCATCCGAGATGCGAGATAGAGAGTGTGTGGAACTGGGTCGACAAGGCGTTCAGCGGCAAGAAGTCAGGTGACGTCGTTCCCCTGTACGTGTCGCAGAGAGAGGACCAGCACTACGTGGACACAATCCTGGAGGCGAAGGACGTAGAGGTCCTTGCGGAATTCCTCATCAAGCATATCCCGAAGTGCAGAGAGATAGATGACACGAGGACTGTCACGATCATGAAGCCCGCCTTCTATCCCGTTCCCGCGAGAGCGGGCAAGGATGTGAAGAGGTTCGCGATATCCATCTCGGTCGACCCGCGCAACTATCGAACGGTCTATGACAGACTGCTCAAGATGAAGGTTCCGGAGGGCGTCTACCTGAACTATGTCGCATACGAGTTCGGCGACGACGACATTGTCATCTCCTCCCTCGCGAAGGACTGGACGACCATACGGAAGTTCGTGCGGGAGAAGATACGGAACCTGCCCGGGGTCACTTCAGCGAAGCCTCACCTGATATGTCGGTCCAAGCGCTTGGCCTCGAAGCCCGTGTGGACAAAGCACCAGAAGAAGTATTCGGTCGAGAAGATGACCGGTGTCGCTACCGAGGACAAGTGGGAGTACGACTGGACGTTCATCGACGAATGCGTCGTCTCGGGAGCTCTTCCGGACGAGGTCTAGTCCTCGATCCCGTGGGCGAGCTTGGCGGCCCTGATCGTGTTCTTCATAAGCATCGTGATGGTCATCGGACCGACCCCGCCTGGCACGGGCGATATCGCGGCGGCCTTCTCCTTGATTCCTTCGAAGTCCACGTCGCCGACGAGCCTGTATCCCCTCTTCTTCGTCGCGTCGTCCACGCGGTTGACGCCGACGTCTATGAC
>JAJISH010000433.1 GCA_022848825.1 Thermoplasmatota archaeon | reverse complement strand
AGTCTCACCCTTCTTCTTCGTGACCATCAGCATCCTGGGCCCCAGATAGGCAACGGAGAGTCGACCTATCCCTTTCTCTCCCATTGGGATTCTCGGTGGCTTCTTCAATCTTTCCTCTTCTGTCAGCGCCTCCAAACCACGAACTCTTGAGTCAGTTCCCAAGACTATCCATTTCTCTTCAATATCCTCTCTTGACATTCCTGTTCCATCGTCTGATAGTGTGAAGATTGGGGATTCTAGGTTCTCATAACCAGCCAAGTACAGATTGCATGAGAGTTTGTCAGCATATGCGTCATAACCGTTCTTCCAAAGCTCGCAAATCGCTGTTGGGAGATCAGCTATTTGCCCTTTTCCCAGGAGGTCAACAGCTCGTGCTTTTGCCCGAAAGGACGGCATCGCTCCAACTCCTCACTACACATTCCCCTAATCGTTGCGCCAGCCTTGGTGGAACTGCATTCCCGATTTGCCTGGCAATGGATGCCTCACTGGACCCTCTGAATACATACGTCTTTGGAAACGTCTGCAATGTGGCGCCCTCCCTAAGCGATATCGCACGCGGTTCCTCAGGATGTCCAAACCGACCATTTGACAGACTGTTGAAGCGCGTCGTGATTGTAGGCGCCGGTTTGTCCCAGAACATCCTTCCGTACACGTCTCTGAAGATGTTGTCCCTTCCGCGGTATGCTTCAATCTGAAGTTCTGGAACGTTCTTCCAGCTTGATCGTGTTCCTCCATCCTTTGGCGTCAATCCGATTCGCCTTCTGTTCTTATCCGAGAGAGAGGCTGTTGTGTGAATGAAGTCTGTGTAGTCCTTATGACCATCTTCGACTGAAGGGAAGCCGTTATGTGTACCTATGAAGTCTCTCACATGAGGAATCCTGGCGGGATTCTCCTCAGGAAGTTGAATGCTTCTTGAAATCCTCGTGGCTGCTAGCACGAACCTTGTTCGCTTCTGAGGGACCCCAAAATGCTTCGCGCTGACGATTCGATTGTCGAAAGCATAGGATTCCTTGGTTAGGAAATCAAACAAAGTCTGGAGTACGTTCTCCTTTCCAGAAGTGAAGAGGCCTGGGACATTCTCAACAAGCAAATATCCTGGTTTGAACCAGGACATGAAACGCATGAACTCTCGCAGAAGATCTCTTCCTTGAAGGGTTCCGTTCTTGTTCGTGTTAATCTTCGTCCAATACTGACAAGGAGTACAACAGGCAAACAGGAGCGAGTCTTCACATTTCTCGATTCCGAGTCGCCTCGAAAGGGCAAGCTCGGATAACGCGCGAATGTCAACCTCAATGAATTCTGAACCTGGGTTGTTCCTCTCGTAGGTCTCCCGGCAGTTGGCATCATTATCAATTCCGGCAACGACGTCTATACCAGCTTGACGAAGGCCAAAGGTCATTCCTCCCGCCCCACAGAAGAAATCAATGGCCTTGAGGCAATCGTCCCCAACCACGCACGTCACCTATCCCCCAACACGCTCTCGAGAATGCATCACAGCTTATATATCAATCGGTCTCAGCCAGTTTCTTCTCCCCGATGCATCGAGCCGTGCAGCCCTAGCACTCCGTGTCGAATTGGGGGGGAGGAGGGCAATACAACCTACCCATCCAAGACGGATTCTGTGTATGCCCCCCGCGAAACCTTATATTGGCCTCCCTGGTATCTATTGAAAGCCCCATTTGAGGCTCATGTTCAGCACTCCGGCTCTTCGGCTGACCGAGGGGAAGACAGTGAACATCAGCGCATTCGTCTGCGGATGCAACGAGAGCATATCCTTCTGAGTGTCCAACGACAATCTCCCAAGCGAAGGGGTCCCGAGCGTGCCTCAGTGACTGCGCATCGATTTGGGATTTTGAGAACTCTGACAATGGGATAGATGACAAGCACGGAGAACGGCTCGCGCTCGACTTGGAGCTCCTACGTGAGGATGTGTGTTGTGGACAAGGTTCGTGGATACCGAAAAACCAACTCGACGGGACAATAGTGTTTTAAGGTGTTATGCTGTTTCTACTCTGAAAGGTGAGGCTGCGAATTATCGCGACACACTACTGGATTGTAGCGGTTTTGAGGGTTCTGAGGCCCTGCAGCCTCATGGACCCTAAGGGGGTTTCACGAAGTAAAGGTTTTCGAGTGGACTATCAAGAAATGTCGTACTTCTGCGGTCAGTGTGACGTACGTGGGGCCTGTTTCATCACGGCCCTGCTCCTGACGCTGACGAGAGCAAGTGGTGCTAGAGGAGTCTGTGGAGTGGACCGAGGAGGCCACGGCAAACCGATCTCCGGCACCCGTACAGGCGACGATGTTGCCTCCACTTATGTACGGGAGCCGGGGAGTGGGCCGAGATGGTCTCGCCGCAACCTTTTCATACTCTCCGCCTCATTCTGAACCTGAGGCTGGGATGACCGTGCGACGTCGTTGTCGCGATCACAGAGGCCTATCCGACAAGCCTCTGCCCCAAGAGTCGTCCCAGCTTCTCTGTTGCCAAACCTGATAACAGCCGTTCACCTACGGGGAGATTCCGTTTCCAAGCGAGTCGCTGTTGAGATACAGAGGGGCAACTAGCCCTTATCCCTCAGATTGCTATCGAAAGCTGGAAGGACAGGACGCCTTTTGGCCTTCTCACTGTATTCCATTCTCAAAGAGGCGACCTTCTCTCTTTCCTCAACCTCCTCTCTCAACCGAATCCTCCAGTCTTTCCATTTCTTGACGAGTTCCGCTTCTAGGCTTTCTGCATGGATGTGTCTAGACACAATCACATACTCGTCCTCTTCCATGCGCCGAAGGAATCCGATCTTGACCCCGATATCGAAAATGTCTCCCACCAAGTTGTCGTTGTCCTCGGGTGAGCGGTAGAACAAATCCCTCTCTCGCAGCCAATGACTGAGGATAGAAGGCCTCACAATCTTCTGCAAGTTGCAGTGTTCTATCAGGAGCCTGAGCTGAGAAATCCGATGGCATTGAGGAAAGACATCGAAGTGAGCGAGAGCGGTAACGGCTTCATGCAGTAGTTTGTTCAGTCTACTATCCTGATGCATCATAGACATCTTGACATCTCCGTCGTCGATTTCTGGAATAGCAACGGATATGAGGGAACTAGCTCGTGAGACAGACCAGACAATGAGGCCACCACCTTTCCTTATGACCTCTCTCACGACTTTGTGGGAATCTGAAGCAGGAACACCCAAAACGCATTCCAGAATTACATCCTTCGCTGTGCAGAGATACTCCCTCTTCATATACTCGATGTTGTCGAGGGCAGCTTTCCTTCTTGCGAGAAGATCTTTCACAACGGTGGAAGCTCTTGACACTGAGCCTTTGCTCTCGCCTATTATCGCAACTGGGACTCTCTCAGATTTCTTGAATAGAAGGAAATCGACGTTCGTTACTCCCAGTTCCTCCAAGGGACTCCCTCGGACAAACCGGTAACCTAGCTCCTTGGGTATCTTCCCCTTCTGAGTAAATGGATATATGCAGGCATTGAGGATTTGCCCATGATACCTGTCATCATCAATGGCAATATCCAATTCCCTCTCAAGCTCCTCGCGGTGTTCCGCCTGGCTTCTCTTGAGACCCTTCAAGAGGAGGCGTACGTCCTTTTGATAGCCTTTCTTCAGGTCTGGGAATCTGAGGTCCTGCTGGAATTCCTCATCACTCATTGATGACAAGTCGCGTTCAGCCATGCAACTCACTGAATCGTGACAAAGTGGCATCCTCGTCAATCGATTCAGTCACCAACTTGAAGAATCGGATAAAGGATTCGAAGGTCGTATCGTATTTCGGCACCAGCCTGATCGTATTCTCAGTGGCACTGAGGTCGAAGACGGACTGCTTGGTCTCATCCTTCACTGTGGCCGAGAAAGCCAGGGATCCCTCGTCAAGTGAGACGCCCATGAAGGAGAACTCATCCTGGGAGGATCTCAATTCCTCGACCGCGGCTACGTTGAGGTTGGCACTCGGAAACTGGATTTCAGCTGCCTCCACGGTCGGGACTCTCAGGTCACCCATGTCGCTTGGGATAGTTTCAATCCTGAACTCAATACTTGTCGCAACCAGTCTCATCCTCCTGATATCCTCCATTATGAGATTTGTCAGTTCTAGGAACAGGGCGAAAGTCTCCTCGTTGATGGTTCTGAGCACAAAACGACCGTCGCTGTAGCAATTGAGCCGGACTCTGTCTGAGACATAGTAGTCTACTTCGGTCGGGCGCACGCCATAAGCGTCCCTCAGCTCCTTGAGGGTTTCCGTCCCATCGTTTCCCCGATACTCTATCCATCTCTCGCGGTCCCTGCCAACCTTGCAGGCCGTTCTATCGTGTTTGCATCTCCTACTGATGAAGTGCTTAATCTGAGTATATCGATACCGATCGAGGATGTGCTCACGGATTCCGTCAAACGCCAAGGGTCTAATCCACATCCCCATGATACCTCGATTGCTGTCGGCGAGCTTCTGAACAGTCTCTTTGTAGACGTCTCGAATCGCAGAGGTGAACAACATCAGAACTCCATCCTCATGGAGCCTTGCGAAATACAGAGCCTCCTGCTGATGGGAACCCTCGCTCAACCTGTAGGGCATTCTGATTCTGGCGAAGTCACCCAAAGGTTCCACTGCATAATCTCTGAAGTGACGCTCCCAGTTGTTGTCTGAGGTCAAGAGGAAGTACACCTTCATCTCCCGTCTGAAGTCCTCTTCATCAAGCACGCTATCGAGGTTCTGGGCAAGATACTGAATGAAGGACTCCAAGGTATACTCATCGTTGGGTATGTCCAAGACAAATCCCTCCTTGTCTCATGTCGCGAGAAGCCAGATTTCCAAGACCTTCTCCCCTTCTGTCTGCCTCTGGATGACATAACAGATTGCACTATATAAAAACCTCTCCGTGAGAGTATCAAGAATCTGCATGGACTTCATCACACCCCCCTTCTCCTGCGGCGCTTCGCTGTCGCTCAGTCCGCAACGCCCTGCCCGACCGCTACAGAAAACCCCACAACCGACACAAACGGCGGCGCGATGCGCACAAGCCAAGGTCATCGAAATCACTCCCTATCCCCAACGACTGTAAGTGATTGTGGCACCTCCTTGGGGTAGCCACTCAAGCACAAACTCAAGATTCTTCCCGTTGGCAGGCACATCTTCCGTCACCATCCACCCACTTGACAGTGTGAAGACCGTCTCGTCCGTAAACTCTCCTCTCCATGAGCCTCCCGCCGGAATCTCTCCCTTCTCCTCGAATTGGCCACCGCAACTGGGAACGCAATCCGCCTTTAGCCATATCGGCTGGTCGGCACCCGTCGTGTTCCTGACAACAACAATTGTCCTTGAGTCCTCAGAAGCGGGCTCCATCGCGATATAATGCACATAGCAGAGGGCGACTATGGCTATGCAGACCACAATGATGATGGAACACACGCGGTTGGTGAATATGCGTGGCTCTCCCTCTTCGTCGTCTGAGTAGTCCTCCAATTCCTTCTCCAATTCCTCCTCATAGTCTTCGAGCCCCATTTCTATCCTCCACTATAGTCTTACTGGCTCTCCGACTATGGAATCGAAGAGACAGCTGGAACCCTATCGCTCAGGAAAGAACGAATGGGACTGCCTCCCCGATCTTTCCGTCCCTGAGCGACGGGTTCCAAGAGGCGTAAGCAGGTGCTGTGAATAAAACACTTTCGCGAGAAGCCCCCCCTGGTCAAAACGTGCCGAAAACACACCCTAACCCTACCCTGATTGTGCTAATTACTGGACCACCGTCACGAGTCCGGCAAGCGTGATCGAGAGTGTTCACGCCTGAAGATCCCACTGTCTCGGACTAGTCACTAGCGTGTCGCCTACCCCAATA
>JAJISH010000432.1 GCA_022848825.1 Thermoplasmatota archaeon | reverse complement strand
GAACTGGATCGAGGAAGCCAAGCTGACGGCTTCTGACGGTGAAGAAGAGGACTGGTTCGGCTACTCGGTAGCTCAGGACGGAGACCATGTGCTAGTCGGTGCGTATGGATGGAATAGCGAGACAGGCGCGGTCTACGTCTACTCAGGTTCAAGCATCCGCGGACTCGGAAGTGGTGGGGGAACGCTTTCCACGCCTGACGATACGATCATAGGACCAGGCAGCACGGACGCCAAGTTCGGCTGGTCAGTTGCCAGCGCCGAGATGACAGGCGACGGCTACGACGAGCTCTTGGTCGGCGCGCCGTACAACGGCACCTTGGACGATGACGGTGCTATGTACGCTTACGTCGGCTCGGCCTCGGGATTCGGCGGCCCTGGCTACGTCAGGGACGGCAAGGAGAACGAGAACCTCGGCTACGACGTCGTTGGCGGGGAGTTCGTGACGGGCGGCTACGACGACATCGCGGGGGGCGGGCCCTTCCTCGGCACGTCGGACAACGACGGCCGGGTCGTCATAGAGAACATCCCCGAGTTCGAGGAGATACTCATCCCGCTAATGCTCGTGATAGCCATTCCGATCCTCGTCCGCAGGCGTTTACGGCGCTAACGGAAAACTCTTATCCCGCCAAAACATCCTCATCGACGCGGGGGTAGCCAAGCCCGGTCAACGGTGCAGGACTTAAGATTCTGTCTCAAAGGAGTTCGTGGGTTCAAAGGCGCCTCTGGTTCCAGTCGCGCGGAAAATCCCACCCCCCGCATAACCACATCTTTAAGTACGGTCTTGATTATCCTCTTAAGGTGGTATCATGCAGAAGCCGCTCTCGGTACTGAACGCGAACATAAATCATCAGGTGATCGTCGAGCTGAAGGCAGGACGCGAGTACAGGGGAAAGCTGGAGGGCTTCGACCCGCACATGAACATAGTCCTGAAGGGCGCCGAGGAGAGGATGGACGATGAAGTGGTGAGGAAACTCGATATCGCCATCCTTCGCGGGGACAACGTCATATACATCTCGCCATAGGTGATTTTCTGACCAAGGGAACAGCTTCTCTGGGTAAGAGAGGGAAAAGGAAGACCCACATGGTCTGCAGGAGATGCGGCAACCACGCCTATCACGTGAGGTAGAAGTACTGCGCCTCGTGCGGCTTCGGCAGGAGTGCCAAACTCAGGAATGACAGCTGGGCCAAGGGTCGCTGATGATGGAAAAGCCAAAGGAGCAATGCGCTGTCGTCGGCATACATTCCTCCTCTCCGTCTCGGACGTCTTCTCATATCTATTATGCGCTCAGGGCCCTGCAGCACCGCGGCCAGGAGTCCGCCGGGATCGCGATCCAGGCGCGCAAGATCAAGTGCATCAAGGACCTCGGTCTGGTGGGGGAGGTCTTCCACGAGTCGAACCTGAAGAAGCTGCGAGGGAAGATCGGCATCGGTCACAACTACTACTCGATCAAGCTGTCCAAGCCGGAGAACGCGCAGCCGCACGTCATCGAGACGGCTTCAGGAAGGATGGCTCTCGGACACAACGGCATAATCACCAACTCCGGAGCGCTGAAGAGGAGGATGGACAGGAAGGGCCACGAGTACAACCTCGGGAGCGAGGAGGAAACGATAGCCTTCATGCTCTCCGACGAGATGGCCTACGGATTGAGCTTCGCTGAGGCAATGAAGCAGGTCGTCCCCGAACTGAAGGGGTCCTATGCGATGACCTTCCTCCACGATGGCAAGGTGTACGGGCTGAGGGACCCGCACGCGATAAAGCCGCTCTGCATAGGCAAGTTCGACGGCGGGCACATCATCGCATCGGAGAACGTGGCCATCGACGTCCTGGACGGTGAGCTCATTCGCGACGTGAGGCCGGGAGAGCTTGTCGAGCTCACCAATGACGGATTCAAGAGCCATCAGCTGGTGGAGGGCAAGCGGAAGGCTCACTGCTTCTTCGAGTACCTCTATTTCGCGAGAGGCGACGCTGTACTGGACGGGAAGTGGGTGTACCAGATCCGCAGGAGGATAGGAGCGCTCCTCCACGAGCTCTATCCTGTGAAGGCGGACGTTGTCACGCCCGTGCCGGATTCGGGAAGGACCTACGCTCTCGGATTTTCCGAGGCCTCGGGGATTCCTCTAGCAGAGGGGCTCATGAAGAACAGGTACATCGCAAGGACCTTCATCATGCCCGACCAGCGGAGCAGGACCGTGAGCGTGCGGGAGAAGGTCAATCCAGTCGTGCCAGTGGTAAAGGGGAAGAGGGTCGTCCTCGTGGACGACAGCATAGTGCGCGGAACGACCATGCGGAGGATCATCACCGTGATGAGGCACGTCGGCGCGACCGAGGTCCACGTGCGAATCGGCTGCCCGCCGATAATCGCCCCCTGCTACCTGGGAATAGACATGACGACGAGGGACCAGTTCGTCGCGAACCAGAAGACAGTGGAGGACATCTGCAAGGATCTCGGTGCCGATTCACTGGGCTACAACACGATCGAGGGCGTCGTCGAGACGATCGGACAGAGAAGGAACGAGCTCTGCCTGGGCTGCATCACGGGGCGGTACCCGGTGCGCATACCGAAGGAGATGCACAGGTTCCAGAAGAAGCTGCTGGACTTCCACTTCAAGGAAGATTAGAGTTATATATCGTCAGTGGCTATTGTGATTTCCGCGGGCCGATAGATCAGTTGGAAGATCGCCACCTTGGCATGGTGGAGGCCAGGGGTTCAAGTCCCCTTCGGTCCATACCCTTAGCAGTTCAGACGGGGTAGAGGCATTGGGTAAGGGTGGAGGCGGACGTAGACTGGATGGTCGAAGTGTCGTAGTCCGAAAAGAAGTGCGACAAAGCTTTGCCTTGCCACGAGCTTTTCATACCTCTGGATTCATTCTGTCTCTGAGGCTGGGACTGAGACTCTCTGATTGTCGCAATCACTAGAGGTCTTGGACAAACTTCTACGCCGAAGTTCTCCCAGCCTCTCCACTGCCACAATTCTCTTATATGTCAAGGCTGTGCTGGCTTCAGGAGGATAACGTATTATGGAACAAACACAAAGTACTGGAAGTGAGCCGTATTATCAATCTGCACCGCCTCCGATGGCGGCTGCCCCTCCACCTGCCCGAAGGACAGATGTTTCCAAACCTGGCCTGGTAATCGCTGTCATCGCCTTGGCTTTGGCCCTGGTCGGGATGGTTGCCTTCCCTGGACCCGCAGGTGAAGAGGGACCACAAGGCGAAATAGGACCGCAGGGACCGACTGGAGATGATGGAGACGATGGAAGCGATGGTGCACAGGGACCAACCGGATCCCAAGGACTCTCAGGCGCGGACGGCGCTGACGGTGTAGCCTGCTGGGACCTCAACGGAAACGGAACGGGAGATCTCCCAGCCGAAGACATAAACGGGGATCTTGTTGTGGATGTGCTGGATTGCACAGGGCCACAGGGACTGCAAGGACTGCAGGGTATTCAGGGAGACCCCGGACCACAGGGACTGCAAGGACCGCAAGGGATACAGGGAGACCCTGGACTACAGGGACCGCCTGGGACCCCGGCCACGGTGTTGTGGGCGGTCGTCGAATCGAACGGAACGCTCGCCCGCGGGAGCAACGTGGTGAGTACCAACTATGAAGGCGTGGGCTGGTACACTGTCCGTTTCAACCAGGACGTGCGCGCTTGCGTCTACGTCGCGACGCTCGGTTACACCGGCTTCTTAGGGGTGGCACCGCCAGGGAGTATTACCGTCGTTGGTGAGTTTGCAGACCCGACCGGTGTCTGGGTCGCGACCGACGACATGACTGGAACGGACACTGACCGATCGTTCCACCTAGCTGTCTTCTGCTAGACTCCACGAACTCGATTCGGCTCAGGATCCACTGTCCGGTCAGCAGAGTGGTAGCACCAATCAGAGCGTGAGATGGCCTCAGAGGTAGTCGCAGTCTCGAAGGTGAGTTGACCATGACGGAAGAGAAGTCTAAGAGTGAGTCCCTCCGTAGGAGGAACACCCAATCTAGCCATGGCGATAGGGCTGCTTTCATGGAGCTTAGCCCTCAAAGAGCGGCTACGTTGCTGGTCATCGCGATCGTTCTCTTGGCCATCAACTCCATTCTGCTGGCCGCAGTATGGCTGGAGAGTGCTGCAGAACCTGCCTTCCTCACCATTGACTCAGAGGAACAGATCGTCTTGGACATTGAGGATGTTGTCAACAATAGTGTCACATATGGGGTATGGGTCAGCCTGAAGAACACAGGAGGAAAGGTCGCGCACGTCAGTGCCTCAGGTGAGGTCCTGGTCTCTCTCTACGGATCGGCATATGGCGAGGAGGTGCAGGAAGTGCTGGACTATGTTTCCTTGTCCATAGCCCCGGGGGAGAGCAGTTGGCTGTCCTTTGGCAGCTTCACGACTAGCCCTGGCTGGCACTATGTCGTTCGCGTTCACGTATCCTGGAACGGAGGGTCACTGCAGCTCTCGAGATTGTTGACCTAGGGACAGCGACAGCAGATTGCCCTCCTCGGGACTGTTCAGGTGTTCACGCTGAGTTTGGGGGCTTCGATTACTGGAGGACTCATATTCCACCATGCCTCTGAGTGGGCGAGAAGAGAAAAACGAAGACTAGCTTCCGTCTTGCCTCTATCTCAAAGACTCTCAGATCATGCTGGTTCACAACCGCCACAATTCTTTTATCCAACGAGGTAATGCTGGCTGGAGGAGTATGTTTTCACATGAGTCGACCACAGAGTATAGGTAGTGAGCAAGTTGGTCAGCCGGTTCCGCCACCCGTGGTGTATGCAACTTCCCCTGCTCCGAAGACAGACGTCTCCAAACCTGGCCTGGTCATCGCAGTCATCGCGCTCACATTGGCCCTGATCGGGATGGTGGCGTTCCCTGGACCCGCTGGTACCGTTGGAGCCCCGGGGTCGGAGGGCCCGCAGGGTCCACAGGGAAATGATGGCCCTCAGGGACCAGGTGGCACTGACGGAGCCGACGGCGCCGATGGGACGAACGGAGCGGATGGCACTGACGGAGCCGACGGCGCCGATGGGACGAACGGAGCGGATGGAGCGGATGGAATCGCCTGCTGGGACCTCAACGAGAACGGCTGGGGGGACCCAACAGAGGACATCAACGGCGACCTGGTCGTGGATGTCAACGATTGCACGGGACTTCAAGGACCGGCGGGACCACAGGGTCCTCAGGGCGATCCTGGCCCACAAGGTCCGCAAGGACCGCAGGGGATTCAGGGAGATCCAGGACCGCAGGGACCACCCGGACCTGGGTCGTTGATGGCTTTTGACACCAGTGGTACCGCTACCACCATCGGGTCAACATGCGCAGCCTATGCCGATGCCGTTGTCACTATGACTGTCCCATCCGACGGATATATCGTCGTGAGCGCGCAGGTCCTATTGCTAATCGACCACACAACTGGAACTGGAGATGCTTGGGTCATTAACGTCGGCAGTTCGCCAACTGACTGTGGTGACCCGTACTCCCGTTGGGTAGACACCGTCCAGTATGATGCCGCCACGGATTCCGAAATCGAGAGAACCGCCTCCGCCCAGACATGGTTCGCCGTCACTCCTGGGACATACAACTACTACATCGTGGGCCAGATGATTGATGGCCAGAATGCTGGTGACCGGTTCTATTGGGGCAACATGGTCGCAGTCTTCTATCCATCCTAGTAGTCGTGTTCAGCATTGACCATATCCAGAAATTAGCTTCCGTCTTCCCTTCCATCTCAAAGGCTCTGAGGAAATAGTCGCAGTGCATAGGGGAGTGCGACAATTCCGTTGAGGGAACCAAGACGGCTTATCCCAATATATGCTTCGGGTTTCATAGTCCTCCTCATTCCGGAGCTTCGGATGACTAACGTCAATACGAAGTTGGCAGAACTGCGATCGCCTTGCCATAGGAAGATAGCCCGGAAAGACCGCTAAGCTCCAGAAGTCTCCTCAGAACTGGCGACCAACTTTTCATATCGGGACTGAGCCTCACGGTCAGCCGCTGCAGCGTTCCCATCTCCCAAGGCTTCGTGAGCCTGAGCGCGGGCGGCATAGGCCCTTGCTACCCCCGGCCAGTTTTCCAAAGGTAGCAGAATCGCTAGCGCCTGATCGGCTGCATCAACTACCTCAGAGACCTCTCCGGGCAGGATTCCAGCGTTTCCCAAGTCCGCTCGCAGGATCCAATACCAACCCAGCCCCTGTTTGTGATCGTAACTGTCGCCACTTCCAAAAAGGGAGCGGGCCTCCTCAATGAAAGCGAGACCCTGCTCAACCTCACCACGAACGATGCG
>JAJISH010000431.1 GCA_022848825.1 Thermoplasmatota archaeon | reverse complement strand
ATGAAAGCTGCTGTGTTCTATGAGAAGGGTCAGCCACTGAAGATCGAGGATGTTCCGATGCCCGAGGTCGATGATTGCGACCTGCTGGTCAAGGTCGCCGCCTGCGGGCTCTGTCGAACGGACCTGCACTACCTGCACGGGGTTCCGACGTTCAAGAAGCCGCCGATCATACTCGGCCACGAGATCAGCGGGACGGTCGAGGAATTGGGTTCCGCGGTCGAGGGCATCGAGAAGGGTGACAAGGTGCTCATCCCGCCGGTTTTCTCGTGCGGCGAATGCATCATGTGCCGGACCGGGCGGGGAACGCTGTGCACGAACCAGGTCATGGTCGGCAATCACAGGGACGGAGGTTTCGCGGAATACGTGGCATTTCCCGCCGCTTTCGCCTTCAAGCTCCCGGACGAGGTCCCGCTCGAGGAAGGAGCTATCATCTCGGATGCGATCTCAACTCCGTATCATGCGGTCGTCAACCGGGCGGAGGTCCAGGCGGGGGACAACGTCGCCATATTCGGCTGCGGGGGCGTAGGCCTGTCAACTGTCAAGATGGCTACCCTTGCGGGTGGCAATGTCATTGCGGTCGATATCTTCGACGAGAAGCTCGAGATGGCGAAGAAGGTCGGTGCGGTCGAGGTTCTGAATGCGAAGAAGGAAGAGGATGTCGCAAAGAAGATCAGACGGCTCACGGGCGTGGGTGCGGACATCGCCATTGAAGTGATAGGCAATCCCACGACGATAGAGCAGGCCTTCAACTCCGTGCGCTGGGGAGGCAAGGTCATCGTTGTCGGCTACACGCACAAGGACGTCTCACTGAACGCTGGCAAGATAATGTTCCGCGAGATCGAGATCAAGGGCTCGCTCGGCTGCGGTCTTCAGGACTTCCCCAAGGTCATCGATCTGGTGAAGCATGGCAAGATGGACGTCAAGGAGTTCGTTACACACAGGTTCAAGCTGGATGAGATCAACGAGGGCTTCGCGCTCCTCGATGGGGGCGATCCGAGCCTAATCAGGGCGATTGCCATACCATAGCCGATTCGATTGGTGGAAAGCGTATTATAATCCTCCTGCTGTGCCCGATTCGCCCAATCAAATGGTGAGAAGCATGACAAAGGTGAAGGTATTCAGATGTAGGATATGCGGCGACCCGTTCATAGGGACCGAACCGCCCTCTCGCTGTCCTTTCTGCGGCGCGATGACTCAGTATTTCGTGGAAGCAGACAAGTGGAACCCGCAAGAGTTCGACGTCGAGCTGAGTGACCAGGCCCGCGAGGACCTGGAGGCCGCGTTGAAGCTGGAGCTGGGGAATACGTCGTTCTACACATGCGCGGAGAGTGTTGCCAAGAACAGCGGGGACGAGTACGGCTTCGCCAAGTTCAAGTCGCTGAGGAAGGTGGAGAGCGAGCACGCGAGCGCGATATGCAAGTTCCTGAAGATGTCCAAGCCGCCGATCGAGGCGGGGACGTGCAGCCAGGAGTTCAAGGAGAACACGCAGGAAGGATGGGTGCGGGAGGACCGCGCGATCAAGGCGTTCTCGACGTTCAGGGACAGGGCGACAGAGCCCAGGTTGTAGGA
>JAJISH010000430.1 GCA_022848825.1 Thermoplasmatota archaeon | reverse complement strand
TTCCTCTCCTTCACGGCGATAGCGATCATCGTAGTCGTTCTCCTCGCGTCCGGCATAGTGGAGCTCATCAGCGGAATCGGCCTACTCAGGCTCAAGGAATGGGCATGGTCCTGGACTCTGTACTCCATGCTGGTCGCTCTTCTCATGTTCCTCGCGCTCATCGTCAACATCGCCCTCGTCGGAGAGATTATCGGTGGTCTTCCGGCGGCAGCCCTTACCGCCACGGTCGCGACCTTCATACTGATAGGTCCGATCCTCATTCACATCTTCGTCATCGCTTTTCTTCTGACGGACGATATAAAATCCATGTTCATCAAGGATCAAGAGACCTCTACGTAGAGGTGCAGGGACCTGTACGTCTCTGAGAGATCACCATTCTTGAAGAGAAGAAACTCGAGCCTGTAGTCGCCCGCATCGGCGATGCTGAAGACGAAGGGACTCTCCCATACCTTCTCGTGATCGAGGATTACGTCCTCAGTGTGTAGCGTCACTCTAGAAATCTCGACCGGCTCATCCCTTTCAGTGTCGTTGTTGTACACCCATTGGATCCAGACGAGGTCCTTCCTGACTGTATACGTCACGTTGGCGAACTCGTGGTTCACGACGCCGATGATGACGGTCCCATTCTCCGTCGCGTTCAAGGAAGTGGGGTACTGATCGGCCATCCCGTTCTCGTCGAGTATGTAGAACTCCGTGAACCTCTCGCCCGTCTTGGGGACAGTGAACGCGTAGACGAATATGCTCAGCGCTACGATGATGGAAATCACGAGCCCGATAGTCAGAACCTTGTCAAGGAGCGAGTAGTTCTCCCACTCCCGGATCCTCAGATCGACGGTGAGCGCGAGCCTCTTCTCCACGGGGAGCAGCATTCTCCTGTAGTAAGCGGCGCCGCACATGGCGAGGATGAAGCCGAAGACCGTTGTAACGACGGACTCGAGCGTGATGCCCCAGGGCGTGTAGTTGAGGACGAGACCGAGGAGCGGGACGACGGCGATGGACAGACCGAAGCTGAACGCGATTCTCTCGATCCAATCGATGTCCTCACTGCTCGGGAACAGGACCGCGATGAGGGCGTAGCCCGGCAGGAAGAGGATGAAGATCAGGCCGAGGGCGACTCTCACGGGGTCGCTAGTGGCCAAGGCAGCCGCGATGACCAAAGGAATCGCGAAGACGATTACAGCGAGAAGGTCGTAGGGCTTTTCACGGAAATGGATTCTCAAGTGTGGCCTCCAGCGAACGTTTGTATTCTGGTACGTTTATTTAGAACTATCGCGGATTCCCAGTGGAAAGGGGAAAATGGAATAATAGGAGAACGCGGTTTCGGTGCCACTCATGTGGGGGAAGACGGAAGCAGAGAAGCAGGACCTTTACTTCGTCATCGCCTTTCTCGGTCTGATAGTCCTAGCCGAGGTCGCCCTCACCTTCGAAAGCCCGGCGGCGGGGACCTCCGTTCACATGATCACCCTGTTCGGTCTGATCATTGTCGCCTCCATTCTCTCCTCGAGGCGCGAGCTGTCAAGACTTCTTGTCTCTCTGACCCTCATACCCCTGATCAGGTTGTTCAGCATCTCGACACCCTATTGGCCCTTCGCAGACACCCTCATCTGGCTCACCGTGATAACCGTCCCGATGCTGGTGGCGGCCTTTGCCACGATCCATGTGCAGAACCTGAAGCGCTCGGACTACGGGTTCGTGCTCGGACCCCTGAGGCTTCTCCCAGTTCAGGTCGGGATCATGCTCCTGGGAATCCCGCTGGGCTTTATGGAGTATGCCATTCTAGCGCCGGAGCCCTGGGTCACGGACTTCGCTCTCGGAACGGTGATCCTGGGAATCTTGGTCATAATGTTCGGGACGGGAGTCTCCGAGGAGCTCGTGTTCAGAGGGATCCTCCTCCACAACTCGTCAGCCTTGATGAGCTGGCCCGCATCAATCCTGTACACCACAGTGATCTTCACGGCGATGCACATAGGCTTCTTCTCGATCGCTGACCTGGTCTTCGTCTTCTTCGTTGGGCTCTTCTTCGCCTATTCGGCGTACAAAACAGGAACCCTTCTGGGTGTGATTGGATGCCACACGCTGCTCAACATTATGCTGTTTATGGTGGCGCCATTCATACTATAGTACTACAGGACTTCCCAGATCTTGGTCGCAACGATGACCATGAACACAAGCATGAGCGACACGATTGGTATGGTCAATATGGAGGCCAGGTTCTTCAGCTTCTCGTTCTTGCCACCGCCCTCCACCTCTGCCGAGGAAAGCTCTTTCGCTATCAGCAACACGATCAAGGCGATTACGGCAACCACGCCGAGACCTGCTCCCAAGGCGACTGCGGACATCACTGTTGTTGTAGTAACGGTTGTTATCAAACAATTCCCCCCGTTGGCGGAGAATACTGCTGGCAGTACTTATAGGTTTGCCCGACCGTCTGGTATGGCTGCAATAGTCCGTATCATCAACGTTCGAACAACCCGCGAATCAGTTGCTAGCGCTTCGGATCTCCTTCCTCAATGAGAAGAGGACCGCTGCGGCGAAGACTATCGAGACGATCGAGCCGAGCAGGACCTCTAGAGCGGAGATCGTGTTGATGTCGTGATGCGTTGACAGGAA
>JAJISH010000043.1 GCA_022848825.1 Thermoplasmatota archaeon | reverse complement strand
AGATCAGATTTCCAGTCAGGATTCTTGCGTCACCGACATCACCCGCTCCGTTTCCAGAAACCTTCTTACCTCCAGCTTGAATATCGTTGACTGGTTTGAATTCCGCATCGATTCCAAGATTCCTATAGGCTTGGACCGGTGCCTGCAGGAATTTCCGGTAGTATGCATCTATGCCCTTGGGTGTTGTTGGGCTGTCGATTCTACTTATGAGTTGATAGAACATCTGGCCTTCGTCAAGGTAGACCCCGCCTCCGCCAATCACTCTTCGAGTAACAAAGATGTCATTCTTCCGACAGAACTCGAGATCAATGTCTTTGTCGATTTCCTGGAAGTAACCCAAGCTAACGAGCGGTTTTGCCGGCCAACAGATAACAAGAGTATTCTCAGATTCGCCCTCAGTTATTCCTCGGGCAATCATGTCATAGATTGTTTGAGTTTCAAGCGGGTCAATGGGACCGAGGTCCAACAGTCGCCAGGTTTCGAGAGTCATCGTGATTTCTGGTGGGAAACGGCCGCACATAAAATCCTAGCTATTCGACCGTGGCTGCGAATCGAATTCCGAATTACGCTCAGGATATTGTACTTGCATTCTTGGTACGCACACTGCCTTATGGAATCCGCTTAGTTTCATTCAAGCCAAACCCGACCCTCTTGAGAGCTCCTCTTGAACGAACTTCTCCCTGCTCGCATCGTCGGCGCCTCGAACAAAGGCGTTAAGCTCTTTGACCATATCTGCTATTCCTTTCACTTCTTTCTCATAGTTTTCGACAGCGGTCCTGCCCGACTGCACGTTGGCGATTGCCGTGCAAGCCGCTTCTCCACTCTCGACTGCTAGCCGGATTCCTTCGCCCGACAATGGATTGCAGAGTCCTGCAGCATCCCCTACTAGGAGGACATTATCCTTGCCAGGAGTGAAATAACCAAACGGAATCGCCCAGACTTCCGTTTCGAGAAGCTGATTGGAGTCGAAGGAGAACTCGTCAGAGAGCCACTGCCTTAGCTTCTTCAATGCCTCTGCGATGTTTGGTGTCTGGTGCGGAACGACCCCTAATCCAATGATGTACTTGTCCCGCTTTGGGATCAGGTAAGCATATGAAATCGAAATATCCCCTCTGAAGAAGCCGTAGAAGCTCTTCTCGAAATCTCCAGTCGCATCCCAATGTTCCTGCCCAACAATCATCACAGGTGCGTTCATCTCTGGGAAGAGGATTTTCCGAATGGTGGACCTTACGCCATCCGCACCCACCACGAATCGTGAACCTATCCTGAGTTCACCATCGCTGCCTCTGGCTATGATCTCGTTTCTTGCGGAGGTACGTACCTCTTCAACTCGTGTTTCATATCTGATATCCACACCAGCATCCTCTGCAAGACCCAAGAGCCACAGGTCGAACTCGTCACGCTTGATGTTGTGGATTCTGTAGTTCCGAACTCGTCCCGCGTTCGCTTTTCCACTCGGCGGTACGTAATGGAGTCCCAGCTCGGGAGGGTCCGCCCAGACCTCTTCTGGAATGCTCGCGCCGACTATGTCCTCTATGACCTCGGGGGCAACCAGGGGGAGGATTCCGCCGCAAGCCTTGTGGCGACCTCGGGCGCCCTGTTCCAGCAGCATGACTTTCATCCCGAGTGCGGAACAACAAATGGCAGTGCTAGAGCCAGCTGGCCCACCTCCTGCTACTACACCATCAAAGTCCTTAATCGGAGGACACCTCGCCACGCAGGGTTCCGCCATCTCGCATTTTCCTCAGGATATGAATTAGAAGATCTAGCTTGAGGTCGGTCTGCCCCTCGAAATCGCCGATGTAGGCCTCTCTCTCCTCACCGAGTTCGTAGCAAGTCGAATCATCAATATCCACGAGGAGGGCGGGCACTTCTGTATCCACGAAGTCTTCATGATGCTTGGTGTAAAAAGCCTCACAGCAGGACCCGATATACCCTCTGGCACCCTTGAGTTTGAACTCATTTATCGTTTCTATCAGGTGCTCAAAAGTCTGAATCGTGCGCGTAGGCACACCGAATTCTCCTGCAATCTCGTAGATGTCACTAATTGAACATGCGCCGCATATAGTGCAGCCCTCAATCTTGCGGTAGTCACACTCTACCAGTTTTGCGCAATAAGGAAGGAGTATATAGTCAAAGATCTGCTTGTCTAGCTCATC
>JAJISH010000429.1 GCA_022848825.1 Thermoplasmatota archaeon | reverse complement strand
GACGATTAAGAAGTTCTACAAGTGGATGGATGGAGGGAAAGAGTATCCTGAGTCGATTCAATGGATCAAGACCGGGCGCAAAATAAACAACCAGAAACTGCCTGAAGAGTTGCTTACCGAAGAGGAGGTCAAGAGCATGATCGAGGCAGTCTGGCATCCTAGAGACAGAGCGGTGATTTCAGTGATTTGGGAATCAGGCTGCAGAGCTGGAGAGTTTCTCACCATGCAGGTCAAGCACGTGGACTTCGAGGAGACTCTGACCAGAATCACGTTGCAGGGGAAGACCGGTATGAGACGTGTTCCTTTGATAGACTCAACTCCATACCTTGCCGAGTGGCTTGACAACCATCCTTTCAGGAATGACCCCGAATCACCGCTATGGATTGGAATAGGGACTGTCGGCAGGAACCAGATGCTGAGCTATCCAGCTCTGAGAAAGGTCCTCTCAGAAGCGGCGAAGAGAGCTCGAGTCACGAAGAAGTCCAATCCTCATAACTTCCGTCACAGTAGAGCAACTTATCTGGCGAGACATCTTACGGAGGCAGAGATGAATCAATATCTGGGATGGGTTCGGGGGTCGAACATGCCTGCAACATATGTTCATCTCTCTGGACGCGACATGGACAGTGCTGTTCTGAAGCTAAGAGGGATGAAACCAAAGGAGGAGAAGATTGAACGCACCCTCGCCCCAAAGGAATGCCCCCGATGTGGTCTAACTAACAAGGCCACAGGGAAGTTCTGCAACAAGTGTGGAGCCATCCTCGATGTTCAGACTGCTGTGGCAATGCAGGATGAAATCGAAGGCCTGGATGAGAAGTTCTCGACATTGCTCCAGGACGAAGACGTTCAAAAGCTGCTGATGAGGAAGATGGTCGAACTCGGGATCAAGTAATGTCACTCTGAGAAGCAGGAACATCACTTCTAACATCGACATGTCCAGAGGCATCTCGTAAACAAGAAGCCAAAAGGCTTAACTGCAATCAACGATTGCCTATGCCGTTGCGGTGGTGGAGCTTTTTAATCCCTCCACAACATCTGCCATCGCGACCTACGGCCTCCACTCTGTGAATCGGAGGAGATTCAGACTCACAATGGTTTGGAACGTACAGAGAAGGCCCTGCAGCGTGGCTGTTAGATGTATTCCAAAGCCACAGGTAGGTCTTGCACAAGATGTGGAGCTATTCTTGATGTTCAGATCTCAAGACAGAAGAACCTAATATCCTTGAGCCCATAGGTTTCGAAGACAATCAGATGCCTGCTCGATCAGCTCGAGAAGGAGAGCTACACGGGGCCGTGACTTCACTTCTTTGGCGGTCGGGTTTGCCTGATTTCGCTGTCGACCGTGACCACGAGGCCTTCGATGAACCGAATGGCATTCTCCACCCTGCGACGAGTCAACTGGACTGGTTCACCGATTCTCCCCGTGTACTGAGCCATTGATCTGAACTTCTCGTCAACAACCCCGCCCTGATGGACTATGACGTTTCGATAGGCAACTATGCGGTTCAGGGTCCTTGCATCTTTCGGTTGTGTCAGAATAATGTCTTTGCCCACCATGCGTCGGAAGTGACGTCTGACATCACTTGGTCTGCCAGGAGTGAAAGACCGCGAGGCCGCGAGGCCAAGGACTTCACGCGAATCACTGGTCTCGTGGAGAGTCCTCCGACCGAGCTCTCTCTCAATCTCCTCGTGAAACCTACTCTCAATGAACTTGTTCAGCTTCACTGCCGAAACCGTGATATCCTGCAGATAGACCTCGAGCGCTGTGACTGCGGTCACTATCGCCTGCTCCAGGAGTACTCTCGTCCGGAGCAAGTCGAGTTCTTCGAAGAAGTCTCTGATGGCTTCAATATGAGGTTCAACTTGCTTCTTGAACCATTCCTCAACTTTCTCCTCGGGGATCTCGTGAAGCTTCTCGATTCTCGAACTCAGAACTTCTGTGACTGCTGGCGCTACTTGTTCACCGATTTCCTCCAGGTCGATTTCCCAGAGGTCATGAAGGAAGGAAGCTGCCACGTTCCAAAGCTTTCCCAGTGTTGCTTAACCGCCGGTTGTGAGCAGGTCGTCCAAGTAGAACTGGAGCCTTGCCAGACCTTTGGCTTTCATCATGTTCCGCTGGAACACTTTGTAGGGCTTCTTTGCAACTCTGGACATCCGACAATCCCTCATCCCGAGATATGGGAGAGCTATACAAGGTCCTATCGCTTCCCATGCGTGATGAAGTCGACCATCTCTTCCTGTCTCTTCTTCTCCGAGATTGCCATGCGGGTTGGATCGCTGAGCTTCTTGACAATAGTCCTCTTGTTGGCGATCCAGACACCGATGTGGTCGTCCTTCTTCATCTTTCCCTCGATCGCAGTTGAGTAGCGCAGGTACACGAGCGGTGAGACGCAGACGACGGACCTATCACACCATTCAGAGTAGTCCTTCGCCTGCCCGAAGGCCTTGTCGATGGCACCTCTGGCAACCTCGGACTTCAATTCGACACCGATGAAGCTGGTCTTCCCCAGGATACCGCTCTTCTGGAAGCCAGCAACGTCGACCCTCCTCACGCGTTCCCGTCCCTTCTTGGGAAGCGGTACCTCGAAGCCCGTTTCGTAGCCATCGGACCTCAGGGCTTGAGCCACGGATTCCTTCATCTGGGCTTCGTCCCTCGGTTCGCCCAGGAGCTGAAGCAGCTTGTTGGATTTCTTCGGCCCCATCTTCTCGAGTTCCTTGAGGACGTCGTCGTGCTTGATATATGTCTCGTCGCAGAGAAGACTAGCCAGACTCTGTTTGCTCATGGATTTGATGATGCTGGTGCCTAGCTTCTGCAACTCAGTCGACGTGAATCTCGTCAGTCCCGACTTGATGTCCACATTGAGATCGCCTAGTATCTCCTTCGTATCCATGGGTCCCTCCTCAGTGTGGCATCGGGGGACTGCGATATAACGGTATCGAGAAGAACCAGACTATCTCGGTGAACAGTCTTATAGGAATTCTGTGTTATCTCCCGCATGAAATGTGGATGGATACTTATCCTCTTTCTGCTGCTATTGGCGGGAACAGCGTCCTGTCCGGCAGCAGAAGGAGCGACAGTGGTGGAGGTATCGATTTCTCAAAAGGGAGAGGACTGGATACTCGTGAGTTGGTCCCCGACTGAGGACGGAGACCTGTTCTGGAAATATGAGGTTCTGATAGACAAGGGAGACGGCTTCCACGTCACAGGTGAGCCAATATTCAATCCCGACACAACGAACAAGAAGGTGACTGGCCTCAAACCAGACACCTCCTACACATTCAAAGTCAGGGACTGGGATGACAACAACCTTCAGCTGGATTCCGAGGAGGTGACTGCAAGAACGGACATAAGATCGATTCCAGGCCTCGAGTGGCCCGCAGTCACTGTCGCCATTGTTCTCGCTACCCTTCTCATCGGACACACAGGAAGCAGGAAAAACCGCAACCAGCACAAGTGAGGATCTCAAGATGGCCCTTGAGATGATCTTCAACATCATCGCGCGAAATCCACCGAGCATCGCGATAGCTGGAGGCATCCTCATGTGGATTGTCGGGTCCATTCTAAATGCTGGAGGATATGGTGGATATGACCTACTGTTCTGGGCTCCAGTCGCGTTCTTCGGCGGAATCATTCTGCAGGTTCTTTGGATCCTGTTCGTACCTCACTGATGGATACGGTCTCCCTCGTCACAGCTCCAACTCCAATTCGAGCTTCTTGTCCCTGATTCTCTCCCTTAATATTCCACAGTTATTCGACCCCACCATACACCCACCACCGCCTGCGGCGGGTCGCTGGGCAATGGTCTGTCATCCTTCTGTCCAAAGAGAGCGCCTTACCGACATGCTGGCTCGGGAGTGGTGGCATCTCTTGGATATCACCACTTCGGGTGTCTAGCCCGGTCATCATTTGGTTGCGAGGGCATACACTCGTATGTGTGGCGTAACGCATATCAGAGACCCGAGAAGATCGCAAGATGTCGTGGTTCTCATTGGAGGACGACAGATTGCTGGTAGCAACTGTCATCGCTCAGGAGCCCTCTCGTAGCGAAGTTGTGGTCCTTCACCGCCTTGCGGGAGGCTCCCAATCTCCCAAAATGCTGTCCGGGAACTCCAAGATCTCATCTTGGTTCTCCAGCATTATCGGCTTGAGGAATCGCCTGAAGAAGACCACAACTCACGAGACGCGGGGCGTCCAGATGGTCATTCTGGTTCTTCTCCTACACCTCTGGCCCTTAGCGCGTCGACCAAAGCCTTGCATGAACCTGGCGTCTTTCTTTCCTGGTATCTGATTCTCTTCCCGCTAGTCGTCGTTATTCTAACGCTAGCAGCGTGTGTCTTGTCGAATTGTGAGAATTCCTCTTTGAATCCAACCATATCCTCGAACCGAATGAAAGGCACACCTGGGGTCATCACGAGAACTGGCCGTGAAATCCCCTTACCGCTGATGGCTATGTATTTGCCCACCTTGTCGTACGCAAGGATGATTGCGATCAAAGCCACGACAAATAGAACGATTGATACCAGACGCGCTTCTCCTTGCACAAGAACATCCCATAGAAGATATGCAAGGAATGGGAGACCCACCAAAAGCAGGATGATGAATCCCACAAGATAGAACTTAGAGTCTTTGTGAGGTCTCATAACGATTGTACTGTTCACCATCGTCCCCGTCACTACCTGGGAATCCACCCGCCCATATGAAATCCTTTCGGGGAAACCATTTGTGTCGCAGTTCCCTATGAACAACGCCAAATCATCGAGAAGAATCAGAGAGGTCCTGGGAGTGGAAGAGAACTTGGGAGATGATTGGAGGGCAAGCTTCCTCTTTGGACCCCATGTATTCCTCAGGATGAAATGAATGCGTGGTTGTCCCCTTTCCACATCCCGAATCTCTCCACGCTTGCCTGGGTTCCTGAGGTTTGAAGTTACGGTCCGGCAAGCATTTGAGATCTCTAATAGGTCGCAACCATCCCTGCAACTCTGGATTCTGTCCGCGTTCCAAGAACAGAGCAGGAAAGCGACCACCAATCCTGCGAATCGTCCTTGGAATCGACTCTTTTAGCCCCTACACTTAAATACTCCGAGTCAGATTTTTCCTCTCGTTGGGAGGAGAAGCATGAACATCCAGAGAATCGTTGTTTTTCTATGTACGCAGATGATTCTTC
>JAJISH010000428.1 GCA_022848825.1 Thermoplasmatota archaeon | reverse complement strand
GCTGGGATGGACATATCGACCTAGCGGTCACGCAACGGCGCAGCGACTACCCGAGATCGATCTCAGAAAGCCTCGGGGCAGGGACGGCCTCCTCGGCCATTATCCTTGACTTTATCGCGAGCCTGACGGCGCCGCGGATGTTGCCGGTACGCTTCACCTTCACAGCCCTCCTGAGCAGATCGATGGCGTCGGAAGTGTCTCCGCCCTTCTCCTCGAGGTGGATGATCCTGGACTGAGCCCTACGGACGGCCTCCTGGAAGATCTTCGTCTGGAGGACAGTCGTCTTCGCGATCTCGGCGCTCAGGTTCGCCGCCCGGTTCGCGGCCAGGTAATCGCCGCTGTCGAACGCCTCCTTTGCGCTGACGAGGACGACCTCAGCTCGGGCGACGTTTGATGGCACATTCGACCTCTCATCCGCAATGCTCGTCGACGCACTGTCAATCGCCGCGGCGGCGGACTCCTTCACGCCCTCCTCACCGGCCCATATTCCAGCTCCACACTTGGGGCAGGCCTCAGAGTCGGGACCGACCTCCTCACCGCACACAGGGCAAAGAAACCGCGTGATGGACCTCCTCTCGGACTCGAAGTCCAGCCAGATCCCGGTCCCGCAGCTGGAGCACTTGTCCTCCAGCAGGCTAGCGGCCTCTCCGCATACTGGACATCTGTAGTTGATGTCCTTCTCCTTCTCTCTGCTCACGTAGTCGATTCCGCAGTGCGGGCAGCGTGTTGCGTTGGGATCCACAGACTTCTCGCAGAAGGGGCATCTGAACTCCAGCTCCCTCTCCTTGACGCCCATCTTAGGCGAGCCGCACATCTCGCAGATATCCCCCACTAGCGGGATCCCGCAGACGAGGCAGGATTCCGTTGACTCGTCAAGTTCCGGCAGTTGCTCCACCCGAGTAGCGAACTGATGCGCGCCTTTCTCGGGCTCCATCGAAGGAGCTCCGCATATCGGGCAGAACTCCTCGTCTCCCAGCACTGCGGTGCAGATCCTGCACACCTTCATCTTGGATGACCGCACGTTTGGAAAGAGAACTCTGTGATAGAAAAGCTTTTGGTGACATTATCATGGGCGGGAAGGGACGCAAGCCCAGCTAGAGTGGCCGACCATTGGGAGGACTAACGCAACGGTCTTATATGATACAAAGAATCGTACAAATGAGATTAAATAGTCGGACTAAGATAAACAGTATTGATGATGGTGAGGTCCAGGCTCCTTTCATTGGTTGTTCTCTCTCTTTTCGTTGCGTTTGGCTTCATCGTGACGGGAGCATCCGCTGGGGACAGGTTCGGACAGATTCCGGACATCGCCATGATTGACCAGACCCAGCTGTTCGTGCACGCTCATACTGACTTCAGCATAATCGACAGCGGGAGCTCCATTCCCATCTACATTGCTGTCGTCGATCAGCACAACATCCCGGTTCCCGCCGTGACGGTCAGAGTCACCGTCGTGGCACCCTCTGGAGAACAAGAAGAGGAGCTCTACGTTACAGACTCTGCCGGCAAGGCGACATTCCAATTTACGGCCTCGACCGAAGGGCAGGCCGAGTACGAGATTTTGCTGTCCGCGGAGAGCCTGGATTGCATACCGGACACGGACAGTCTGTCCGTGGTTGTGTTCGCACCCTCTCCTCCGTTGCGCCTCGATCAAGGAACCGAGGCGGTGTCGATCGGTTTGGGGGTTCTCATCGCAGCGGCCGTCTTCAGTACGGAGGCAGGCTGGTATGCGATGTTCAGAACGCTCGTGTTCCCCCTATACACGAGGCTGAAGAAAGAAGAAGTGCTCGATCACTTCGTTCGAGGTCAGATATACGGCTTCGTAATGTCTCATCCCGGTGAGCACTACAACGCCATCCGGGAGCACCTCAAGGTGACCAACGGGACGCTCTCCCACCACCTGAGGACATTGGAGATGCAGGGCGTCCTCAAGTCAAGCCGTGACGGGGTCCTCAAGAGGTTCTATCCCGTGGATATGAGGTTGCCCCGAGACAAGGGAATCAAGCTTAGCGATCTTCAGATAGGTATGGTAGAGGTGATTAGGAACTCCGAAGGAGCCACGCAGGCCGACATCTGCAACGAACTAGGCGTGAGTCAGCAGTGCGTGAGCTACAACCTCCGAAACCTCAGCCGAGAGGGTGTCCTGAGGTTCGAGAGGAACGGGAGATTGAAGAAGTACTTCATGGTGGACAGCTGATCTGATTACCCAGGTTCGTGGGGGGTCGCTGGGAGGACGCCTCGCAGCAGTGCGGGTGTACCAATAAGCTTATATATTATACAAAACGCCGTACAAATCTGCTTTTATATCATCGTAGGAATCTGTTTGCCTGTCCCGGTGCGACTGCTATTGAAGGAGACGCGCCGGTTAGGACGAGAACCTAGATGCTTGTGAGCAATCTGCATGCAGGAGGAAAAGTGATGGACAAAAGGAAACTAGGCGGAGCATCCGCCATCCTTGCTGTCTTTGTTATGAGTGTGTTGGTCATGGGATCGGTCCCGATCGGTGCACTCGCAGACGACGAAGGGACAAGGGCGGATGAAGTTTTGAGAATAGGAGCGCAGGACGACACGAAGATGATTAACTATTGGGGATACGCGCATTCCCCGGACGTGTGGACGTCGAATGTCCTGGCGCCTGTGTATGAAGGTGTGGGTCAGGAAGACCCGGCTACTGAAGACCCGGTTCCTTATCTCTTGAAAGGAATAGATGCAGACGATGATGGCACGTTTGACCTGGACGAGTATGGAGTTTACAGAAGAGAAGACACGGGAGTCCCGACGGACGCGTTGAAGGTCACTGCATACTACGATTTCAATGGAGCACTCTTTCACGACGGAGTACAGGTGACGATGGACGACCTTCTCTTCAGCTACTCCATGAGTGCGCTGGTTCCCACAGAAATCAGCCTGGACTCCCTGAAGGACAAGAGTGGACTGCCAGGGACCAACTTCACAACCATGCATTGGCTCCACATATGGCCTGCGGTGGTTGAGAACTGGGATCCAGCGATACCAGTGGGACCCGATACCGGCTTGACCTTCGCACTTCGCTTCGAACAGGTGTCACCATATGCCAACTTCGTGAAGTACACGCTCAACGGTCAAGGTATCCATCCCAGACACATCTGGGAGGGATCTGGCAAGCTATGTCTGGAGGCCACCGCTGGAACCTGCACCAATTGGAAGGAGCCCCTACACGCTGATTACGGGATTGCCTACGATGAAACCACCCACAATGGCGTACCTGTCACAAATCCAAACCACTACAACATGGATGAGGCCAAGATATGGGACCTTTCGGATAGTGAGGTCATAGGAAGCGGAGCGATGGAGTTCGATAACTGGACTCCTGGTGTTTCTGCCAAACTGTCCAGATACGAGGGCTACAAAGCAGACGCGCAAGATTGCGAGAAGGTGGGAGTTCCACCCGTATGTACGGGGAACTTCTTCTCGTACATGCACCAGCCGTACATCGGCGGGATGCTGTTCAAGATATACAAGACCGCGCAGGCAGCCGTTTTCGCACTCCAGGCGGGAGAGATAGACGTCGTGTCCTGGTCCGTTCCACCCGAGTTCGTTGGGGGTCTCTTGATCGATCCGAACATAGGGATATTCAACACTGCGGAGAAGGGATTCTTCTATATCAGCTACAACATGCGCAAGTCTCCATTCGGCTATCCAAACAACGATCCGACCCAGGGCGACGATGGACTCTGGTTGAGGAAGGCAATGGCTCACGTAATCGACAAGAAGACGATCGTGACGACCTTGCTGCAGAACTTCGGTGCGGCCGGAGACCAGCCTGTCAGTCCCTCCTTCACGAAGTGGTACAATGCCTCCGTTACAAAATACGACTACGATCTCGAGGTGGCGAGGGGGATTCTGGATGACCACTATACAATCGGTGGATTCGCCCTTGGCATCGGCGGGAGTGGATACCGGAATCTGCCGACTATTGGTGACCGAGAGGTTCAGATACTGTGTCCACAGGCGGACTACGATCCGATTCGTGCATCCGCATGCAACATGATTGCGACCAGAGCCCAGGAAGTTGGGCTGAACTTCGTCTCCACGCTGATGGCGTTCGGGGAAATCACGGAGCGTCTTGACGACCGTGAGATGGACATATGGGTCCTCGGATGGAGAATAGGTTCAGATCCTCCAGACTACTACCATGCGTTCTTCTATTCCGGCAATGCGCCAGCAGGACAGAACTACCCCGGGTTCCAGAACGAGACATTCGACACTCTCATTACAGATGCACGTGGCGAGATGGACCCAGATGCACAGGTGTCACTGATCAAGGAGTGCTCAGGGCTTCTCACGGATGCAATGCCATACGATGTCCTCTACTTCAGGACGAACATCGAGGCATATAGATCAGACAAGTTCATCAACTGGACAGTGGGCTCTTCCGGATCCATATTCGGAGGATCGTTCTGGTCGAGGATAGGGATTCATCCCCCGTCCCCAGACGCGCTCACAATCTCTCCACCGGTGATGAAGTCTGCAGTTGCCTCTGCCTCAACTACTAACGTCGTGGCGACGGTGAGAGATCCCGATGCCACCACTATCGCAGGAGCGCCCGTCCAGATGACCCTGACCGGTTCCGGCTATCTCGGCAATCTGAGCATCCCCGGAGGCGAATTCGGGACGACCGTCAGCGGAACAACGAACATCAACGGACAGCTGGTCGCGAACTATATCGCACCCACAGTGGGAGCCGAAACGGAGGTTTTCGTCTCTGCGCAGGCTCTCGACTTCGGCACCTATCCAGCTTCGACCGTACAGTTTTCCAGGGTGAAAGTTCAGCCACCAGGTACGCAGTTCTTGTCGGTCCTTGTCGAACCGTCCTTCTTCGCTCTTGAAGAGGGAGGCACGATGCCCATTGAAGTCATGGTCACCGACCAGGTCGGCTTGTCCGTGGACGGAGCCATTGTGAACCTCGTGACAGAGCCATCAGGACCCACGCTGACGCCGAGCAGTGGTACCACCGTTGGTGGGACCATCGGTACGGTTGTGTTCGGAGCGCCCGCCGATTTGCCTGAGGGCGTGGAATCTCAGACCTTCAACCTGAGGGTCAGTGCGAATCTCACAGGATACGTGTCCGCAGAAGACGCCAAGGAGATCACCGTACTGTCACCGACCGCAGGCGGCGGAGGAGGCGGCACGGATACAGAGGTTCCGGCCATCGATGTGGTGGCGACGATCGCGGTCATCGCGCTGGTGGCAGTGAGCTTTGCAGTGTTCCGAGGAACGAAGAGAAGGTAAACCCTTCTCACCCTTTCCTTTTTTTTTATCTCGAGAGACGAGACTTTGGCGAGCCTACTGGCCACAAAGCCCCGTACAAATGACGTTAAATATCAGTTGGAGTATTGTTCGTTCCGGTAGTTCTTATGAGACTGAGAAGCTTCCTCATCAGGAGGGCCTTGCACACGGTGATTACGCTTGTGATCATACTCATCCTGCTCTTCATCATCTTCAGGATGATGCCTGGGGACCCGACAAGGTTCTTCATCGAGCCCGGTCAGACGCCAGAAGTCAGGGACAGGCTCCTTGTCGATTTCGGCTTCTCGAGGTGGGAGACTGCTCCGGGAGTCTATCGTTTGGGCTCGTTCAACACCTTCGATGTCGGCGCCTATGGCCTCAGGCTGGAGATCAACTCCACCGGGCTCGTCGACCCTCCAGGGCTCTACAACGTCACGCTTTACTCATCCTACGTGAAGGAGGAGCGGTTCTTCCCCAGCAAGGATTCTATGGTCATCTGGAACACAACCTACAGCGATACGCCAACAGGCAACATCACAGTTGGAGATACGGTCGATTTCACCTTTGATGTCAAGGCGCAAGGGGACATGAACAGGAGAGTCATCATGACCCTGGTTAGGAACGAGGACCTGAACCAGACGGAGGAGTACAACCTCACGAGCCACGGCACTCAAATCCTTGGAAGCCCGAACTGGGGTAGGTACACGACCACCGTCGACACTGACCAGGCGGGTTTCTACAGGATGGAGCTGTCGGTCTACGACCCGGTCTCGCGGGAGACCGAAACCGTGGAAGATGGCTATGCCGTGAACCCGAGCGATATCACGCCGTTCGAACTCGTGACGAGCGAGGGGCGTATGTTCACATCTCGGAACATATTCGCGGAAACAATCGGCGAGTTCACCATTGCTGTCAAGGTCGACGCGGATGGCAAGCTCAGACCGGTTGCAGATTCTGGCCTGATCGTATTTGTTACGACACCAGCCGGAGAAATCTCCACACTCAAGCCTCCAGAACAGCTATTCCATCCGCAGATAGTGGTCGAACTGCCTGTTTGGGAGCAGTTCTGGGAATACTTCACGGATATGATAACGGGCGACTTCGGTATTTCCTTCTTCTCGAAGAGGCCTGTGTGGACTGAGATTGAGCAGAGAGCACCCGCCACGGTTCTCTTGTTCGGGACAGCTCTCGCCCTCTCGGCGTTGCTGGGCATCGGCCTAGGAGCTATCCTGGCGTGGCGGAGAGGATCCTCATTGGAGATGTCCGCCATTGTTGTCAGTCTCTTCTTCTATTCCATGCCTCTGTTCTGGTTCGGACTCATACTCCTGTGGGGATTCGGCTTCATTCTTCAGTGGTTCCCGCTGGGAGGCATAGGAGGCCAAGACGCTCAGGGGAATGCGTTAGGCGGTCTCGCATACATCGCCGATATCCTTTGGCACATGACGCTTCCTCTGGTCACGCTGATGATGGTCAGTCTGGCGGGATATGTGCTTCTGATGAGGAACTCCATGCTCGAGGTCCTCGGGGAGGACTACATCATGACCGCCAAAGCCAAGGGCCTCAGCGAGAGAACTGTGATGTACAAGCACGCCGCGAGGAACGCGCTTCTGCCGGTCGCCACGGTCATCGCCCTGGGCGTCGGCGGCGTCATTAGCGGAGGCGTTCTCACCGAGACGATTTTCTCGTGGCCGGGAATGGGGTACTTCCTTGTGACATCCACGATACAACAGGACTATCCGGCTGTGCAGGGGACATTCTTCCTTTTGGCTATCATGACGGTCATAGCGAACGTGGCGGCCGATGTGCTTTACGCATTCCTCGATCCGAGGGTGAGGTTGTAACATGGTGTCGAGAGAGAGATTGCATGAACAATTCAGGGGCTACTACAAGGCGTTCAAGACGAACTGGGACCTGTTCAAGGCAAGTAGGATAGGGATCGTTGGACTCGGCATTCTGGCGTTCTTCATCGTAATCGCTCTGATTACTCCCGCTCTGGGTCTTTACGATCCGATTAACTGGAGAGCCCCTGAGGAGGACCTGATTAGGGTGGACCAGTTCTGGTATGTGGACACGTCTTCGGTCCTGTTCAATGCTGGAGACCCCATCAACCAGTCCGTTGCGTTCAGACTGGAACCAGCGACTATTGGTCCGCCTGCCGACAGGGTCTATTTCGCCTCAGGTGAGAAGGTCATAGCCCTGCGTCCTTCCACCGGTCTGATGGTATGGGATGACGGTCCTACCAGGGTGTGCTGTTTCGTAGCGGACTCCGCCGTGACTGCGGGACCGGTAATCAGCAATTACGGCGACGTCAGCGATCGGAATACCGTTCACTGGATCCTCTACTTCGGAACCGAAAGCGGAGAGTTCTACCAGTTGAGGGAACCGGGATACACGGAACTGAATCTCGCTGACAGGTCCTCCGAGATCCCCAGTGGAAAGAATGTCTCGCGGACAACTCTCGACAGCAAGATTACGTCGATAGCTGTCTATGCCGATGACGGCGAGGCCGTGAGCGCCCGCGAAAGGGTCTTCGTGGGAACCGAGGCGGGCAGTGTCTACGCTTTCTCGTCCATCTGGAAGGATGATGAATCGTGGCTCTACAACGCCAGCTCGGATGAGTGGGTGCGTACATTTCCAATGACGAGGCCCCTGCCGCAGGACAGGCACGTCATGGCTTACAGTCCAGTGTCAGGCAAGGTGTTGCTCGTCAGCGGCGGAAACGGGCTGGAAACAGACAACGTCGAGACATGGCTTTTGAACTCCACCTCAGGGAACTGGACGAAGCTCGACAGCCTTACTCCGGCGCCAGTGCGCAGAAGGGAGAGTGCCATGGTCTACGTTCCGAGTTGGGATTCCGCGGTTCTCTACGGAGGAAAGCATGGGAACAGCCCTATCAGCGATTCCTGGGTGTTCAACTTCTCGAACGAGACGTGGAGTCCGCTGCCTCCTGCAGGCGGAGACGATCCCGGCCCGAGAAGCGGCCATTCGATGGCCTACAGCGCCAACGACCACGCCATCTATCTCTTCGGCGGAAGGCTGAATCTCGGGTTCAACAAGACGATGAAGCTGAATCTCACCAGCAATACCTGGTCGGTAATACCAACCGACGAGAGCGTCCTCACCCAAGGAACGTCCATGATACACGACGGTCCTGGGGATAGACTCATCGTGTTTGGCGGGCAAGAATACCTCGGTTCAGGAAGCAACAACCAGACCAAGGTTCTGAACACCACGTCTGGTGAATGGATGTGGATAGACACTCCTGAGAATCTGACGGCGAGAGCATGGCAGTCGATTGCGTACGACAACGCGACCAACAGCGCCATCCTGATCGGCGGGATGGATTATGATGGAGAACGCTTCGGAGATGTTTGGAAGCTGGACCTCGCTGGCCCCAACTGGACGGAATTGGGTTCCGCGGGTTTGCCGTCAGGCAGGTTCGGTTCTTCTGCGGTATTCACGGAGGGCTCCCAAG
>JAJISH010000427.1 GCA_022848825.1 Thermoplasmatota archaeon | reverse complement strand
GTCTCGGCGTCCTGTGGTACAAGCGGGGATATCTCGTGTCCGATGTCACCAACGAAGTCCTTCCTTTCGAGCGTGTAGAACCAGGAAGGGTTGTCGCTCTGGATGTCGAAGCTCTGTCGGACCAGGTCGGCGGTTCGTGTGCTGAGCGCATGAAACCTGTACTCATTCCCGCCCTCGAGGCTGTCCAGCAGCGCCTGAAGAGCCTCGTCGTCTCCTCCGGCCATGGACACGATGCGGGGCGAAAGCCGACCCACCGTCATCAACGCCCCGGTGTCGTCCATTCGATCGACGAAGACGTCGCGCTCGCTCGAGGGCGTATAGAACACGCGATGGATCGGCAGCGCGTTCCAGAGCGGGCGGGCGCAAAGGATGCCCCTTGCCTTGGGTCTGAACCTCAACCTCTCGACCATGGCTCCCCATCCGTTACGGGGGTTCGAGCCTGAGCTCCACGTAGTAGTCCTCAGCCAATCCCGGGAAGTGGAGGGCGAGGATCGAGCCGCGATCCTCCTCTGGATCGGCCTCTGGCCCCCAGGAGGCAATGAAGTGATTGCTGTAGTTCCCTTCCCACACAAGGTCCTCCGCGATCCAATCCAAGGTGATATCGTTCCCCTCGAGTGTGAGCTTGATAGCATCCTCTTCGACGGCGCAGCAACCGCTCACGTTGAACATGAGCTTCGCGAGCTGGTCGCCATCGCCTGAGACATACACGAGGAAGAGGGCACCAACACCGTTCATTGTCGTCAAGTTCGCAATGTACGTTGTGGTGTAGTTGGAGTCTCCTTTCGGGCTGCCTGCCTCGTTGACGTAAAAGGAACCCAAGTAGGTTCCTGATATCGAGCCCTCACACACTTCCGGCTCGGGCAGCTCGTAGAACGCCCATACCCACGCTCCGGCGGCAAAAATAACGGCCGCGATCACTATCACGATGTGTACGGTCTTGATTTCCACGCGCATCAGAAGGCACTCAGGCAATTAATCCCTTTCGTTTCGCAGGAGCCGAATATCCGGTCCACGATGTTCTCGAAATACGTCTTGTCGCGGACGAGGTTCCGCCAGTCCCCCTCCATCCCGTGCTCCTCAAGGACCGGTCTGAGCTTCGCCCAGGTGTCTCTCTTCATGTTCAGCTTGTCGACCAGTACCTCGGACGCGCCCGCATCCGCTATGCCGTCTAGGAGCCCCTCTATGTCCCTCTCCGTCACCCGAGGAAGTATGGGTCCGATGAAGGCCCAGGTCCTTATCCCCCGTGAAGAGAGGTCCCTCATCGCCACCAGCCTGTCCTTGGATGGCGAGGCTCCGGGTTCGAACGCTCTTCTCCATTTCTCGTCAAGTGTCGTCAGCGTGAATCCCACTTCCACTTCCTCGAACTCGCAGAGCAGATCCGTGTCCCTCAGGACCAGGGACGACTTCGTCTGTATGTTCACCGGGAACCCGTGGCGCAGCAGCTGCTCCAGGCACATCCTCGTGATCTCGAATCTCTCCTCCAGCGGCTGATACGCATCCGTCACGGTCCCGATCCCAACGATGCCCTTCTCCTTGGTCCTGAGCTCCTTCGCGAGCATCGTCGGAGCATTCCTCTTGACGTCGACGAACTCGCCCCAAGGGCGCGTCTCCCGCAGAACCGCGCTCGCGTAGCAATACTTGCACCCGTGAGAGCAGCCCCTGTACGGGTTGAGCGCGTAGACCAGTCCAGGAAGACGGGAGCGTGATAGGGCGGATTTGCACTTGACCTCTCTAATCTTCATGGTCGCCCCCGCTCAGCTCCCTCTCGACCTTTCGGAGCATCTTCAGGGTGCCCTTTGTGACGTCGAAATCCCCGAGCTCCACGAAGCGGATCCATCTAGTGTCGGTCACGTCGGAGGAAGGTCTCGCCTTACCGCCAACGTGTCTGCACAGCCAGTACACGATGACATAGTGGAACCTAATCCCATCGTCGGAATCCCTCCCCACATAGTCGTAGTAGTCAACGAGTCTCTGTGGCTCGATCCTGAGCCCGGACTCCTCGAAGGTCTCCCGCACAACCGCGTCCTCCACTGTCTCTCCCAACTCGACCGCTCCACCTGGCACGCTCCACTTGCCCTTCCCGGGTTCCACGCCCCGCTTGACGATGAGGACCTCGCCGTCCCGAACCACGATGGCTCCCACGGAGAGGATGGGGCGGGGCGGGTACTCCCTCGAGCTAGCCTGCGGCAAAATCCTCCAGCCTCCTTTGGTAGAGCCTGTCCTTCAGAAGATGACTGTTCCTTATCCACCTCTTGACCGGGATGGCCATTCGCTTCGAGATGTAGAACAGGGCGCTCCTGAGGCTGTCAAAGCTCTCATATGTCTGTCGCAAGGCGTTCCTCACGTTCTCCCTCACGTTCCACACGCCCACCGGTAGGATGTAGCCGGGATGGGCCTCCCTCAGAATGACGGTGCTCGCCTGTCTCCTCTCCGCGACAAGGGATTCGCAGACCGCCAGTCTTGCAGCATAGTAGCACCCGCCGATGTCCGCGTATGTCGTCCGACCCTCATATCCCTCCCAGTCGTTGATAAGCAATATGCGGCTGTTCTTGGCAGGGTTCCAGACGGTCTCGGGATACCAAGCCTCGATGAGCTCATACTTCCAGTTCGTGGGCATCATGAGGACGGCCCATCTGTTGTCGAGCCTGGATGACCAGTAGATGCGGTAGTCGTCTATCGTCCCGAAGGTCTTCACGACCTCTCTCAGCTCCTTGCCGGTGATATCGTCCACGGCCGTGATGCTCCATCTCGTCGGGACCATCTTCCTCCTTTTCCTCACACCGAAGGCGCCAACGCTGAAGGCTCTCTGTATCTTCGTCACCGGGATCCCCTGCTGATGCAGCTCTATGACGGCATCCTTGGCCAGCAGGTCGTGGTCGCTGTGGGCCCGGTCGATCCTTCTGTCGATCCTCAGGTTGTCGACGTTGAATCCCTTGAGCGGTGCCGAGGGCCCCATGGGCTGACTGGAGTCGTCGAGCACAAGCCTCCCGGAGGGCTTCTTGGTGAACTCTGCCTCCACATCCGTTGAGTACGTGGCCATGGCGAGTTCCCTCGTGAGGTCCACTATCCTGCCCGGATTCTCGAGCTCGTGAACGGACGTTCTGTGCATCCCCCTGACGAGCTGAAACCTGTAGTTGATGATGTCATCCATGCTCTTGTCCAACCACCTCTCCGGAAGGTCGAGGATCTCCGTGTCCCCGTGGACCGGAGGGACCATCGGTCCGACGTACACTTTGGGATAGCCCAGTCGGCCCACAAAGACGCTGGGAGGGGACGACCCGTCCAGGTCGAGCCTGTCGATCAAGGGCATGACCTTCGATCGGTGGTAGTACTTCACCAAAAGGGGGCATCTGCTCTTCCCGCACAGTTTCCTCGAACCCTTGCACAGTATGCAGAGCGAGCTCTTCCTGACGCTCTTCGAATCCTGGAAGACAAGATCTGAATCAGGGAGCATCTCCGACCTCCATATCCTCAGCGGCCTCATAAACATTGGCGGAGGAGGTGTGTGAAACTGCGTTCTCAGGTCAACATGAGCGATCCGTCAAGGGCCGGGACCGCTCCTCCGCAATCTCGTTCGAGCAGTTAGGGCACTTCTCCGTGTAGTAGGTCACCTTGGTCCTGCAACGAGAGCACCTCCACATCTCATCCTGCTCCTCAAGCCACGCGCTTATGCCAACCTCGGTCATCCTCTCCAGGTTCTCGATGCACTGCGAATGGTGGGGGGCCTGGTCCTCGAACTCGATCAGAGCCACACATGGGAAGTCCTCACACTCGAAGCAGAAGGACACGCTCTTCTCCTCATTGCACCGCCTGATCTCGCACTCGGGGCACCAGAACATCGTGAAGTCGCTTCTGCAACCCTCGCACTTGACCCTGTCGACCGGGCTGTTCATCTCCTTCGCGTATCCCGCCAAAGCCTCAAAATCGTCGTCCCGAAATGCCCTGAATATCTCGCAATTCCCGCAGTAAAGGCCGCAGGGGGCGGCGAGCTCGAATCCCGTCTCCTTCTTGAACACCGCCGAGTATTATTTCGCGACGAATAGATGATACTTTTGCTCGGGGTCGGACAGCTCCTGCTCAATCCGCTTGACTATCAGCTTCTCGGGACTGTGGATGTTGGCAACTCTTTTGGCGACCTCGTCGAAGTTCTTGAAGAGCCCTTTCCTCCTCTCCTCGATGACAGCCCACATCGTCTTCTTCCCGAGTCCCGGCAGCAGCTCGAGCATATGGAATCTCGTGGTTATCGCCTGAGCGTGATTGTAGAACTGGATGAACTTCTCCTCCTTCATCTTGACCACAATCTCGATGACGAAAGGCAGCTCGCTCTGCGCCGCGTTCGTGAGCTCGTCGTAGCTGACCCTCCTCTTCACGTGGAGTATCTGGTCCCTCTTGTCGATGTCCTTCCCGATGTAGACCCTGTCGCCAACGGTGAGCGGTACGTTCTCCTTGGGCGTAAGCTCGAAGAGCTTGAACTCGTCCTCGCCAAGGGCGTACGCGACGGGCTCCCTCTTGTACCGCGACCCCTCGTGTCGTCCGTGAGGAAGGTAATCTAATATGTGCGCGTGGTCCTCCAAGCCCCTCCCCCTAAAGGTAGTTCTCCACGATCTTGATTACCTTCTCGATCTCCTCCTTGCCGAGCGTGAACCGCTCCTTCGCGAACACGGCCCTGACATCATCCGGATGAGTGGGAAGCAGATCTGCGATCTTGTAGGCATGAAACCCGCTCACGTGCTCCAGCTTGGTCAGCTCCTTCACGAGCTTCTTCGCCTTTGCGGGACTCAGTCTGGCGAACGCCTCGGTGTGCTGAAGAGCCAGCAACTGTTCCGGTGCGAGCTCCCTCACCTTCGCTTCCTTTTCGAGTAGTTTCTTCACTTCCCCAAGGGACAAAAGTTTCTCGTCCACGTTCAACCGCCCCTATCTAGACTTACGTAAATGCTCAGGACGTACGATGACCTGCTTGAACTTGTTCCCAGTTTTCACTCTCACCAGGTACGCCCTTCCCCTTCTGGCCAAAATCCTTCCAGTGAGTCCATGGAATCGTGGGTGAGGCTGACCTCTCTGGATGCTCGAATCTATCACGATGTCCGCCAGGTCCCCCTCAGCGTACTCCACGAAGCGCCTCGTTATTGGAGAGAGTCCCCTCTCCCTTGCTCTCTTCTGGAGCTTCTTCCGCGTCCTTCTTCTCGGGCCTCTCGAGGTTCTTCCCATTTCACTCACTTTCGTGTATTCGAATCACGTCGAGTTCATCCACTGCGGCAGGCACTCCGAGCAGTCCGCTGAGACTCGGTGTCGTGCGACCCCTGTCCCCGCTGACGAGCTCCTTCACATAGGTTCCCGCCTCGGCGGTCAGGACGATCTCCGCGGTATTCGAACCGAGCGGTGTCACGTCCATTTCCAGGATCTTCCTCCGCCTGAGGAGGTCTGCCCTTCTGTGAAGCACTCTGGTGGGTGTTCTCTGAGCGACTTCCGTCCCCTTGAATGACCTAACTACTTCATTAAGGTTTTCTTTCTCCACAGGCTCCTGGAACGTTACCCTCAGGCTGTAGGTCTTGTCGAGCCTGGCTTCCTTCATCTGCACCATCTCCCTCCGGTCGGAGGGTCTGAGCCCGTCCACGCTGACCAATCCTGACGCATTGACCTCTTCCTCGATCGCCCTGAAATCGACGGTCCTGCGTTTCGGTTCCTTCACCTCCAGGACGAAGGGCCGTCCGTCACCGAGCATCAAGGCGTCCACGTCCTCCCGCCCCATCCCGTGAAAGGAGACGCCAATTCCCCCGGTCCGTTCGATGAAGGGGGCTGCCACGATCTCTTCCACACTCGTCTCGTACATCTTGCCCGTGTTGTTGCATCTCTCGCAGCCCTTTCCGAGGCATTCCCTGCACGGCCATCTGGTCTGAGGGATGCCCCTCTTCAGTTTCTTGTATCTTCCGTGAGTGAACAGAGGATTAACCTGGAGCTGTACGAAATCGAACCTCGTGTCCAGGATGGCCATGATGTTGGGCCTCTCGAAGTCCACGTCCTTTCCCGTCGAGGCCTCCACGATCTTGCCGGTCTCCCTGTTGATCTCTGCCTTGATAGGCTCTGCGCGCTCGAGCCGGAAGTCTGACCACAGGGTCTCCTCCTTCTCGACTATGTCCTGGTCTGTGCGGGAGCCGATGAGGAACGTATCGAATTCGAATTCCGAGAGCGCGCTCTCCACGAGCCTGGCGAACTTGGGAATCTCGTCCATGAGACCGCTGCACAACGAGCAGGGACCTTCACGCTGCACGTCGAGGCTTTCGCGGATGGCTTTTCCCCGCTCAGCATTCGTGAAACCCGTCCCGACACGCCCGAACAGTCTCCCCAGGCAGGAATCGCACAGGGCCTCTTCCTTCGGGTATGAGCGGAAGTCAGACGAATCCGCCGCCGTGATGAGTTCCTTAGCAATATCGTCCATTTCCAAGCCCTCTCGAACTAACGGGTTCGATATGATTAAGTTTCCGACCTAGGCCGGCTCTCTCGGGAAAACAGCGTGTGCTCCGTTATGAACGCGTGTCCCCTTCCAACGGAAGGATCGTGGTCTCAGTGCTACTTGCTTATGGATATCTCGATGCTGGATACGTTTGACGTCCGACCATCCTCTCCTGTCAGCTGTTCAGTGGAGATCTGAATGTCCTTTATCTTCGTATCCTGCACGAACCTGTTCTTGGTGATCTCGGCAACGTCCACTGCTCTGCTGATGCTCTTTCCGCGGGCCTTGATGATGACTTCGTCAGATCCCGAGTTGAACACTGTCACCACTGCGAGTACGTAGTTCATAGTCGGCTTTTTGCCAATGTACACTGTGTTCTCATCTGCCATGTCTTGCCTCCCCCGTAAGATGGGAGTTGATTGCCCTCTTGCGTATTTATAGTTTGCCCACTTTGACACATTGCCAGTCAGCCAGGCAGTCACCCGCAACATCCATCCCGCATTCCGTCCCCTTTTGAGCGAAGCACGTTGGAAATCTATTTATATTTGCGGGCAAATGGTACCTATGGATGGCAAAGCAGAAGAAGGGCGAGGGGTTCCATTCGGCGGCCGGCCTCATCAGGTATTTTGACCAGGAGGATGACAAGGCCCTGAAGATTCCGCCATGGTTTGTCATTGGCTTGGCGATCGGCACGGCCGTCGTCGTCGAGATTGCTAGGTACTTCTACTAGCCCCTCTCAGTTCGAGCGTGGTTGTTGTCGTTATCCGTCGCGATAATCGTCACGGAAACGTTAATAACGGTGCGATTGTCCGAGGGCTAGGTGAAATACATGAGCGGATACGTAACATACGTGGAAGTGCGCCTGAGTCCCAGTAGCGCCCAGCCCGAGCAGATATCAACCGACCTCAAGGACTACGGCTGGAAGCCCGTGTGGGGCAGGTACGACTATGCCTACTATTGGGACGAGACCTGGAACTGGCAGAATGAGGAGGAGTACTGGAAGAAGATCCACGAGCTCCATGACGTTCTGCGCAGGTACAACGTGCACTATTCGTTGAGAACATACGAGAGAGGAAAAGAGGACTTCACAGTCGGCGGGTATCCATAGATACCCCCTTTTCCTCTTTTTTCATATTTCTCGCTCTCGAGTCGAGGGCGGACGATAACTCTCAGATAGAGCAGGGGCGCACTCTTTCGCATCTTCAGTGACCGCACTTTCTGGACGCCCTCAACTTCGTGAGCCATTCCCTGGGTTCTACGCGAGCATTCGGCGGGATTGAGGCTTGCGGGCAACCTCTATATCCTAACCTTGCCTTTGACCTGTCCTGAGGGGACGGAAATGCCCAAGCTTGTAGGCGATTTGATAGTCGAGCAATTGGTCGAGTGGGGAGTCAAGAACGTCTTCGGAATCCCTGGACATACCTGCCTGGGGCTGATAGAGGCCATCAGAAAGAACCCCAACATCGACCTCATCCTCGTCAGGCACGAGCAGACCGCTTCTGTAATGGCATCGGGATACGCCAAGCTCACCGGAGACGTGGGAGTGTGCATCACGATCGCAGGCCCGGGGGCAACGAATCTCATGACCGGGCTGTACGACGCCAAGATGGATCGGGCTCCCGTATTGGCCATCACGGGACA
>JAJISH010000426.1 GCA_022848825.1 Thermoplasmatota archaeon | reverse complement strand
TGACTCCCCGACCCTACGTCGAGCGTGCGTGTGGGAGCCGGAAGACCAAGATTGTCGAAGAAGACCGCTGACAGCTCCATATCGTATTGTTGAGCCGTGTGAACGATGTCGAACTCCATGCCCCTCTTCTGCAGTTCGAGCACGATGGGCCCCATCTTGATGATCTCGGGCCTGGTTCCCACGACTACTGATATCATTCCCATCGGCCTAGACGAGAACACAGATAAAAGCTCTTCTGCGGGGGATCAACTTGAGCCACTACCGGTTCTCTCTCTCTCTCTCTCTCTCTCAACACCGTCTGTGTGTTGATTATCTGACGATTGTGAAATCCAAGCGTCGGTCTCTCGAGGTTCGTCCGCCTTCTCGACGAATCGGGCATACCATTTCCCTGTATCTAGCGTGCGTTTACCTTAGACCTACCATAGATCTTCTATAGACCTGCCATAGACCTGCTATATGCTTTCCATAGTAATCCTATAGGCTTTCTATAAGCTCGCCATAAGGTAGCTATATAATCCTTCCGCTCATCCTCGCCAGTGCTTCCGACCGAATACTGCTCACAACCGCTCAAAACAGTGCAGAATCAATGAAGGCTCATGAAGTGGTCCACGGTCCTCCGCAGTCCTTCCTCATGGCCCACGCGAGGCGCGAATCCAAGCTTGCTCCCCGCTCGCGAGACATCAGCGAGGGAGTGCTTGACATCGCCTGGCCTTTCCGGCAGGAACTCGGGCACAGCCTTGCTACCGATGATCCCCGCCACATGGTCGATAAGGTCCAGAATGCTCGTGCCTTCTCCCGATGCCACGTTGAACGTCTCTCCCTCCGTACCGGTCGTCGTTGCCGCCAACGTGAACGCATCGACGACGTCCTCGACGTAGACGAAGTCCCTTGTCTGCTTGCCGTCACCGAACACCTGCGGCCTGTCACCCTTGGCGATGGCAGTTACGAATCTCGGAATGACAGACGCGTACGGAGAAGAGACATCCTGCCTGGGTCCATAGACGTTGAAGCATCGGAGGATGACGGTCGGGAGGTCATACACCTTGGTGAACAGCCTGCAGTACTGCTCGCCGACGATCTTGGACGCGGCGTAGGGCGAGTCAGCGTCCGGCTGCATGTCCTCTCTCTTCGGTATCTCGGGGCTGGAGCCATAGACGGCCGCCGAGGACGGAAAGACGACCCTCTCCACACCTGCTTTCTTGCTCTCCCACAGAAGTCTCAGGGTCCCACCGACGTTTACCTTGCTCGTTCCGATCGGGTCCTCAACGCTCTCCGTGACAGATACTCTTGCGGCGCAGTGAAAGGCGACATTCACGCCGCGGACCGCCTCGCCAAGGGCATCGGAATCCCGCACGTCACCCCGGACGAAGTCGACCTTCCCATCAAAGCCAGAGAGATTGCTCTCCCGCCCGGCGCTCAGGTCATCGTAGACGACGACATCGTTTTCCACGCACAGTCTCTCGGCTATGTGCGACCCGATGAAGCCCGCGCCTCCGGTGACGAGGATCCTCTTGCCCTCAAGCATTCCGATGTGAAAGCCGACCCTCTCTATAAATTGATATCGGGTGCATTCTCGGTACCAGATAACTTTAAGAGCGGTAAGCTGTGTGCGGAATCGAATGAGGGTCCTGATGCTGCTTTCGAACCCGTACAGGCCCGACTACCGGGTCGAGCGGGAGGCGAAGGCGCTCCTGGAGGAGGGCCATGAGATTCGGATACTGGCTTGGGACAGGGAAGGCGGTCATAAGGACGCTGAGGTCGTCGGCGGGGTTTCCGTCCTGAGATTCGGTCCCCGAGCGCTCTACAACGACCCCTTCGACATGTTTGTCAAGCTCCCCCTTTTCCTGTGGAGGGCCCTTCTGAAGTCGCGCAATCTCGATTTCGACGTCGTCCACGCGCACGACTTCGACACGCTCGTTCTGGGCCGGATACTCTCGAAGCTCCGCTCGGTGAAGCTGGTCTACGACGCGCACGAGCTCTACTGGGCGATGGTCGAGAACAGTGTGCCCGGGTGGCTCAGGAAGGTCGTCGAGAGGTTTGAGAGGAGATCGGTTTCCAGAGCGGACATCGTTCTCACCGTCACACCCCAGGTCGCGTCCGTCCTTGAGAGCTACGGGGCAAAGGAAGTCGTCCTCGTGATGAACTGCGAGGAAGTCCGCGAACCCGACGCCGAGAGAATCGGCCAGGTCAGGAAAGCGATGTTGGGGAAGGCGGGCAAACTCGCCCTGTGCGCAGGCATGCTCGAGCCGTCGAGGAACATGCAGATGCTCATCGACATCTTCGCGGGATTGGAAGGGCCTGACATCAAACTCGTGGTCGGCGGGACCGGTAGTCTGGTCTCAGAGATCTCCCGCGCGGCAGAAGAGGCCAAGAACGTCGATTTCGTGGGATGGATCCCCTCGGCGGAGATGTTCGATCACATCTCTGCATCGGACATCATCATCCTCATACACGACCCGCGGAATACCAACATCCGGCTGGGGATATCCGCCAGGCTCTTCAATGCCATGGCCGCTGGGAAGCCTGTCATCGTGAGCGATGGGACGGGCAACGCCGACATTGCATGGGAGGAGGGGATTGGGGTCGTCGTACCGTTCGACGACGCAGGCGAGGTCAAGAACGCCATTCTGAGCCTTGTCGAGGATGAGGGGAGGCTCGCGGACATCGCCGAGAAAGGAAGGCGAGCAGCGAAAGAGAGGTACAACTGGGGTATCATGAAAAGAAGGCTTATTAGGGCATACAGGGATTTGGGGGCTGATTGAGATGTTTTCCAAGATACTAGTTCTAGCGCCGCACACGGATGACGGGGAGCTCGGATGTGGCGGCACGATCGCCAGGTTCGTAGAGGAGAAGGCGGAAGTTTGGTATGCTGCGTTTTCCGTGGTCAAGGTCACCCGCGAGGGATTCCCCGAGGACGCGCTGAAGCAGGAGCTCGACAAGGCGATGAAGGTCCTTGGCGTTCCGGACGAGCACGTTCTTACATACGGTTACGAGGTCAGACAGTTCTCCTACCACAGGCAGGAGATCCTCGACGACCTCCTGAAACTGCGGAGGGACATCTCTCCGGACATCGTGCTCATGCCCTCGCTCGCGGACCTGCACCAGGACCACAAGACCATGGCGGAGGAGGGGAGGCGCGCGTACAAGAAGGATACGATCCTGGCGTACGAGGAGCCCTGGAACAACATAAGTTTCAACACGGTCTGCTTCGTCCCGCTCGATGAGCAGCACGTTCAGAAGAAGCTGGATGCGCTCGCGTGCTACGGGACGCAGCAGTACCGGACCTATCTCAATCCGGAGTTCATCCGAGGGCTCGCGAGGACCAGGGGGACTCAGATTGAGAAGGACTACGCCGAAGCCTTCGAGGTCGTCCGATGGGTAATGGACTGAAGGACATCACGGTCGTCGTGACCGCAGCTGGGGCACCTGGTGCCCCTCCGATCATGAAGAGCCTGAGGCTGAATGGTGAGAGGAAGATCGAGATCGTCGGCACCGACATGAACCCGGATGCGGTGGGACTCTTCATGGCGGAAAGGGGGCACGTCGTCCCCGGTGGAACGGACCCGGAGTTCGTCCCCACGATGCTCGAGCTGGCTGAGAAGGAGCGGGCGGATGTGATTCTGCCTCTCGCGACGTACGAGCTCATGTCCTTCTCCGAGAACGTTCAGAGGTTCGAGGAGATCGGGGTCAAGGTTCCAGTCTCCAAACCGGAGGCGCTGACGATCGCCAACGACAAGGGGCTGCTCTGCGACTTCGTGCGGGAGCGGGGCCTTCCAGCGCCCGAATCCGTGTTGGTCAGCTCCTTCGAGGAATTCGAGCTGGCGGTGGAGAAACTGGGCCATCCCGAAGTGCCCGTGTGCTTCAAGCCGAGGATCGGGAAGGGAA
>JAJISH010000425.1 GCA_022848825.1 Thermoplasmatota archaeon | reverse complement strand
GATCATCTCACTGGCTCCGAGCAACACGGAGATTCTGTTCGCGCTGGGACTCGATGACAAGGTCGTCGGAGTGGACCAGGCATCCAACTATCCGCCAGAGGCCCAGGACAAGACGGTCGTGGGCGGGTACTTCGGCGGGTACAACCTCGAAGTCATCACAGTGCTCGACCCTCAATTGATACTGGCGTCCTCCATCAACAGTGACGAGCTTATCGGAGACCTCGAGAACAGGAGCTTCGCCGTCGTCGTGCTGGACGCCTCGGATATTGACGGGGTGTTCCACGACATCGAACTCGTGGGTTCGATCACGGACGCTGACGCGGAAGCGGAGGCACTCGTCAGCAACCTGACCGCAAGGGTCGACACGATTGCAGACCTGATGCTGGGGGTTGAGACGCCGAGCGTCTACATCGAGCTGGACAGCAATCTCTGGACATACGGTCCGGGGACGTTCGGTGATGACCTGCTCGACCTCGCCGGCGGGGAGAACATTGCGGGAAGCATGGGATCCCCATGGGTGCAGTTGGACGAGGAGTTCGTCGTGACATCCTCTCCGGACATCATAATCACGGTCTTCACGCCCGTGGAGGAGATCAAGTCCAGACCCGGGTGGTCGGACATCTCAGCGATCCAGGATGACCAGGTCTTCGCCGTCGACGGCGACCTGATATCGCGCCCCGGCCCGAGGATCGTCGACGGGCTGGAGGAACTGGCGCACCTGATACATCCTGAACTCTTCTAATGACAGTGGCTCGTGAATCCACAGTTGACGTTGTCGAGAAGTCCCGTTCAAGACGCATCTGGATCGTGATCCTGTTCGGAGGAATGCTGGCGTCTATCTTCGCCTCCTTGGCGTTCGGAACGGTAGGCCCCATCGGAGCGGGGATTCCGAGCAGATATTCCTGGGCGGACTTCTTCAATTCCACTCTTGCGGAGGGACCACTTTCCAACATCCTGGTCAACATCAGGCTGCCGAGGATATTGCTCGCCTGTGCGGTCGGAGCGGCCCTCTCCATCTCCGGTGCGGTCATGCAGTGCCTGTTCAGGAACCCTCTTGCGGAGCCCTACATCCTGGGGGTCTCCTCCGGTGCGGCCGTCGGGGTGTCCTTGGGTCTCATCTGGGGGCTAACGTCCCTCCTCTCCACGCCGATCCTTGCCTTCTCCGGCGCTCTCATCACGGTCGCGGCCGTGTACGGAATAGCGCAGGTCAGGGGCAGGATCAAGACGGACACGCTCCTGCTCGCGGGCGTCGCGATCGCGTCCTTCCTCTCCGCGGTGAGCTTCTACATGCTCTACGCCGCAGGAAAGGACAGGGACCTGATAATCTCCTGGATAATGGGCAGCTTCGCCCTGACCACGTTCGATGAGGTCCTCATAACGACGTTCGTGCTGACAATGGGAGGGCTCGTGGTATTCCTGTTCGCCAGGGACATGAACGTGATGCTCATGGGCGAGGAGACAGCGAAGCAGCTCGGAGTGGATGCCGACACGGTCAAGATAATAGTCCTTGTGACCGCATCGATCCTCGCGGCGATCGCGGTCGCCTTCGTGGGCATCGTCGGCTTCGTGGGCCTCATAATCCCCCACATAGTCAGAATGACGCTCGGTCCCGACAATCGCATCCTGATTCCAGCGAGCGCTTTTGCGGGGGGAATATTCCTCATCTGGATGGATGTCCTGGCACGGACCGTGGCGGGGGGACAGGAAATCCCCATAGGGATAATAACCGCCTTCTGCGGAGCTCCGTTCTTCATATATCTCCTCCGCTCGAGGAAGACAGGGTTTGCTTATGCTTCTTAGAATCGACGGCGTCTCATGCAGCTATGACAGCACGGAGGTCCTGAAGGACGTCACGTTCGACGTGCCCTCGGGAACGTTGTTCGGCGTCGTCGGTCCGAACGGGTGCGGGAAGACTACCCTCATCAGATGCATCAGCAGGGTCCTGGAGCCCATTGGCGGGGTCGTGTGGCTGGATGCTGACATGCTGTCGACGATGAGCTTCCGCGATGTGGCGAGCAAGGTCGGCGTAGTCCCGCAGACCACCCGCCCCGGGTTCGCGTTCACGGCGTACGAGATCGTTGCCATGGGAAGGACCCCGTACATCGGACGTCTTCAGATGGAGTCCGAGGAGGACCTGGCGGTCATAAGGGGAGCGATGCTGTCGACCGATTGCTGGCACCTCCGGTCGAGGATGTTCTCCGAGCTCAGCGGCGGCGAGCAGCAAAGGGTGGTCATAGCCAGAGCGCTCGCCCAGGAGCCGAGAGTGCTGCTTCTGGATGAACCGACGTCTCATCTGGACCTGGGCTATCAGCTGCAGATCATGGACATGATCGAGGGACTTGCGGGGGAGAGGAACCTCATCGTCGTCGCGATATTCCATGACCTGAACATGGCCGTCAGGTACTGCGAGAACGTCGTCCTTCTCGACAAGGGAAAGGTAGAAGAGGTCGGCGGGACGTTGGACGTGCTGACGAACGAGAACATCGAGAAGGTGTACGGCGTGAAGGTCGCGATCGAGAGGAGCCCGTCCACAGGTCTGGTGATGATAGTGCCCACTGCAAGGAGAGCCAAGAGAGGCAGTGGCGGAGGTGATTGACTGACGTTGCTGAGGGACCTCAGGGAGACGACGAAGCTGCTCATCCTCCTGGAACTGGTCAAGCGGGAACACTCGAAGCTGAAGACCCTCGCCGAGAGGTTCGGGATGACCGTTCAGGGGATATCGGACTATCTGAAGACGATGACCACCGAATGCCTCGTGCACAACGTCGGAGGGGTGTACAAGCCCACGAAAGAGGGCGTTCAGTTCCTTCATGACAGGTTCTCCGAGCTGAGGAGGTTCATCGAGTCCTCCGCCAAGGACCTGGCCATAATCGACGTGTGCTGGGCGATCGCCGCCTCCGACATCAGGAAGGGCCAGAAGGTCGGGCTGATCATGGAGAACGGCTACCTGAAGGCCTATCCTGGAAGGAGCTCCTCGTCCACCGGTCGCGCTCTCTTCGGCTCGAAGAAGGGCCAGGACATCGCGATCTCGGAGCTTGATGGCATAGCGGGACTGAATCCGGGGAAGCTGGTCTTCGGGAAGATACCCGGGATCGAGAAGAAGGGCAGCAGAGGAGCGAACCTTTCCAAGCTGAAGCGTCTGATGAGCGGGGAGAACCCTGACCTCATAGCCGTGTCCGGTGCCTCGGGAAGGGCCCTTGCTGGTAGAGCCGGACTTGAGCCCGACGTGGAGTTCGCACCACTTCAGGCATCGATCGAGGCGGTCGAGAAGGGCCTCAGCGTCCTGTATCTCTGCACGGAGGAGCACTGCAACGAGGCCATCTCTCACATCATGGAGAGGAACGCGAACTCGGAGGACAAGATCGCGTTCGAGGTCATATCCCTGGACTGATTCTAGGCAGATATCGTCGATTTCGTGCACGCGGATTCATTTCGCCACAATCTTTTCATAGCTCCGGATTCATTCAGTCTCGAAGGCGGGGACAAGGAGAGGAAGGAGAATGACCGAGGACGAGGTTGAGAAGAGAATGAAGTGTCCCATATCAGCCTGGAACACTGGCAAGGAACACATAGCCCAGGACTGTATGGGTTCAGATTGTGAGTGGTGGATGAAGGCATCGCAACGGTGTGCCATCAGACACATGGCCCATGTGTTGAGCGATCACTAGAGGTCTTGGACAAGCTTCTACCACGAAGTCTTCCCAGCCTCTCTGTGAGGGATTGAATGGGGCGAATGTCAGGAAAGACCAAAGCCATTGGGATCGTGTGCGTGCTTCTTGCCATTGCTCTGACGACTGCCTACATCTTCCACGGTACGTTCGCCGTGTTTGGTGTGCTGCTAGTAGCTGTAACCATCGCTATGCTCGCCCTCATTTTCTTTTTCATTCAACTGTTTGGGGATTGAGGCGGAGTGTCGGCCTATATGGGAGGGATCGAGTGAAAGGCGAACGGATAATCGAAACTGGCGGGGTCTTGCTGTTTGTTGCATTCATCATCTTCCTGCTTCCCGTCCTACGTATCGGGACGCTCGATACGACGGTGATAATGCCCATTGCATTCTTTGGACTCGTGATCCTCGGGTTCATACTCGTGGGCGTGGGCTGGTGGGTGAAGAAGAACGAGCCTGAGAGGGATTGAGCGAGACGTGGAACGAAGGAGAATGATATGGGGGTAGGAGTGTGGTTGATTCCCACGATCTCAATGGATATTGCCTTGCCGGTGTAATTGCTCCAGTTATCCACCATTTCTTCTGAGAGACCAGATTAAGTACATAATCCCGGGAATGCCCACAATCACTAAGACCACCAGACCTGCCCACATCCACGAATATACCCAATCATCGAACGTCCAATCCTGAAAAGCAAGGTTCCACTTGCCATCGAGCCACACGATGGCCAACCACACCAATCCGACGAAGAACGATATGCCGCTGTCTTCTCCTGCAGACCTGCTACGTTTGGGTCCTCCCTCGTACTCCTTCCGTTCTTCGGCTGGCAGCTTCTTGTACCATAGGAGATACATCAACACTGCCGTCGGAATCACCCAACTTGCCACAAGAATGAGCTCCCACAGGATCACCTGCAGTAGGAAAGTGAAGAATAAGCCTACGGTCCACCTACCAAGCTCTGATTCCACGAGCCCCGTCGCCTGCGCATCGGCAACCACCCACAAGAAGACAAGAAGCATTGCAGCGGCAGCCGCTACAATCCATCCAACAACCAGTGCCGTCATCTTCCCATGTCTTCTGACGAACTTCTTCCACCCTTCACCTCTCAGCTTCACACCTGTTCCCATAGTTACAGCCTCCTTCATCGATTGTGTACCACACTTACTACTACGTTTCCCTTCTTGTGTCCTTTATCAACATACCTGTGAGCCTCGGCCATCTGTTCAAGCGGATAGGTTCTATCTATGACCGGTCTTATCTTACCGGCCTCGATCAGCCCTCTGAGGTGAACTAGCTTCTCAGTCGTTTCTGTTGTTAGGGATTTGGAGGTCAGATAGGTTCCATTCTTCTTCAGAGCTCTTTTGCAGCGGGAACTGGGAATCTTACCAACCGCCTCAAAAACGACATCGTAGACCTCACCGGTCTTCGCAAAATCCTCTTTGGTGTAGTCAATCACTCTATCGGCTCCTATGGATCTGACCAATTCCAAATTCGAAGTACTGCATACCCCGGTGACTTCCGCCCCGAAGTTCTTGGCAAGCTGGACCGCATAGGTGCCCAGACTTCCTGAAGCTCCATAGATGAGGACCTTCTGACCGGGCTGGATAGCTGCTTTTCTGAGGATATGCAATGCGGCCATTCCCCCGCCAGGAACGGCGGCGGCTTCCTCATAGGTGCTATTCGCAGGCTTCTTGGCTACCACTCCTTTCTTCCATTCTTGAGGCAGACATACGTACTCAGCATAAGCGCCAGCCCCCAACCCGATGGTAGTTCCAAAGACTTGATCACCCTTCTTGAACAGTCTTACATCTCGGCCTACCGCTTCGACTTCCCCGGATAGCTCATACCCTAGTATGGTCTTTCTTGGTTTTGTGAGGCCAAACACCATTCGCACCACGAAAGTGAAGAACTTGGAATCTGGGTGTTTGCCGCTTCGAGCCCACAACACCCCTGTGTTTACGGTTGTCGCATAAACCTTCACCAGTATCTCGTTGGCCTTGGGTGTGGGTTTCTCCACCTCTTTGAGCTGGAATACGTCCGGCGGTCCGTATTCTGTGTATACCATCGCTTTCATGACCATTCCTTCCCTCATTCTCGAAATGCTCTGATTCTAGGGATGTCCCACAGTGATGACAACATTCCCCTTCTTATGTCCTGTCTCGACATATCTGTGAGCCTCGACCATTTGGTCCAGCGGGTAACTTCTGTCTATTATCGGTTTGAACTTACCAGACTCTGCAAGGTCCTTCAATAGAACAAGATCATCATAGCTTACCTTAGCTATTCCATCATCTATTGATACGTACTTCCCATCGGGAGCAAGGGCGTTTTTCGCTTGTGATTTCAAGCTCTTCCTATCCGCCACCTGCTGTGGGACGGCATCAAGTATCAAATCATAACGCTCGCTGCGTTTTGAATAATCCTCTTTTGTGTAGTCGATTACCGTTTCGGCTCCCAGGGATCTTACCAATTCTATGTTCGCAGTACTGCACACCCCTGTCACTTTCGCTCCGTAGTACCTGGCAAGCTGCACAGCTGTAGTGCCTATTGTTCCAGAAGCTCCAACGATGAGGACGTTTTTCCGACTTTTGATGTCCCCCTTCTTCAGAAAATACATCGCTAGCTCTCCACCATAGGGGATCGCGGCGGACTCCTCATAAGTCAGATTGGACGGTTTTGGCAACACTGGCCAGTCTTCCGGCACGCATATATACTGGGCGTAGGTGCCTAATCGCGTCTTGGTAG
>JAJISH010000424.1 GCA_022848825.1 Thermoplasmatota archaeon | reverse complement strand
TCTGAAATGCTCTCTTTTCATGTCGGCCCCGCTAAGTTCTAATCTCGTTAGAGTGGCTTCTGAAAGCTCTAAGAAGAATAGAATCTCGATATATATGTAGACTAGTTGATAATTATCACAGGTGATAATCCACTTTCCATCTAGCCATGGGCAAGCGCGTCTCTTTCCGACCGACTACCAATGACCATCGTTCGATTGACAAAGGATTAAATCGAAATGTTCCTATCCGAGATGTGTGAGCGTAAGACAGATATGGAAGACCGAGTCCGAGGAACGACTGGACCACATCCATCTCTTGGCGGGGGAAAGAGGGATACTCATCTCCAGCGGGTCGAAGACGATGTTTCTCGATGAGGCTGGGCTGAAGAGATGGACAGTCTCCCTGAAGGGGAGGGTAGTCGGTTTCGGCTTCTCCCCGCAAGAAGACGCGTTCTCGATCGCATATGAGAACGGCATACGCTTGGTGAACCGTATAGGAGTCACGATGAAGGAAATTCCCTTGGCCTCCTCACCCGTGGATTTCGCGGTTTCCGATATCGCTGCCGTCCTCACAGAGAAAGAGCTGTTGGCCTTCAGCAGGGAGGGGAGAGAGCTCTGGAAGGTGGACTCTGGCGGGAAACATGTGACCTGCTTCCGCGGAAGAGTTTTCGTGGGAGGTGGGAAGAATTTGACTGCATTCTCGAAGGCCGGTCGTTGTATCACCGAGGCCGAGTTTCCTGATGCCATTGTGGCGCTGGCATCGGGAAGGGAATCCCTTTTCGTCGTGCTTCGTCACAGGCTCCTATCCGTCACAGAGGATTGTGATCTGACTTCGGAGCGGTCCTTGGATGACAGTGCATTCGATCTCTCAGCCGATGAGTATGTGGCGGTTCTCCACCCGCACAAAGTAGTGTTGTATGATGAAAGCGGTGAGGAGAGATGGCTGTTGCGCGAGAACGCATCCGCTGTCTCTACGAAGGGAAGTGGCGTTGCAGTCGCTGCGGGGAAGCAACTGTCCTACCACGAGGAGATTGGTGAAGGAGACATTCTCTACGAGATAATGTGCCGGGGCGACTCACGCTGTGGTACCTTCGTCTCATCATCATACATCAGACAATGCCCGAAATGCCGATCAACAAGGATAATGGTGAGGGTTATCAGGAGAGGCATCAACTAGGCCATGATTCTGGTTACTTGGAATCTTCCCCCATCGAAGACCATTGCGAAGTATCTCGTGTCGTGCCGGACGCTTCTCATTTTGACGCATCTTATTCTCCTTTGCACCTCGAAGTCCCCTCTTTTCTCCATCTTCAAGAACACGATCCCATCGGCGAGGTAGTCTTCTTTGTGCTTCCCGAAGGAACTCCATATGTCGGGACTGGACATAATGGGAGAACTGACCCCCGGCATCTCCGTTATTATGAAGGTCGTGAGTCCGAGGGACTTGAACCACTTGAGCAACTTGAAGAACTCCATCCTGAAGTCGTCAAACTTCGCCAGAGCCTCAACCGCGTCGAGTGAGTCGAGAACCAGAAGTCTGTAGTCAAAACCCTTCTTGATGCTCTTCGTATACATCTGGAGGAAGTCTATCCAGACATCCTGCTGTGCGTCCCGCATCTTCTTCCTCAGCTCACTCAAGTCTAGGACGCTAACCCGGTCCTTCACGGTTTCAGGGCTCATTCCGAGGCTCCTCATGTGGTCGAACAGACTGGCTCTCTTCTGCTCAAGCGATATGTAGAGCCCCTTCGTTCCATTGTTGATGGCATTGTTGTACAAGACTGAGTACGCCACTGAGGATTTCATCGTGCCAGGTGTACCGACAACGAGCACATTGTGTCCTTCGGGTATCCCTCCGTTCAGAATGCTGTCAAACCCATCTATGTACGTTCTGATTCTCGGTTTCATGCTAAGCCACCTTCTGATACAAGTCCCACTATCTCATCTCTCATGCGATATCCTTTCGATTTCATATCCGTCCTGATATTCTCTATGTCTACAATCTCCCCGAAATCCATCATTGCCTCTTGCGCTCTGTCCGCCAGAGGTATGAGATCCGCCACAGTGAGGCTATCCAGTCTCTTGTTCAGTTCCCCAAGCTCTCTCGCCAAGACGAATCTTCCCGCCTCTCCGAAGTACTTCAAGAAGACCAACAGGAGTCCTTCTCTCATGGCCTTCTCTGACATCTTGGTGGCTTTTGCCGTCCTTGTGCCCGGTGGGACGTCCATTCCGGCATATACAACTTGAGGAATGAGCGATTCCGTGGTGAAGGGCGGGTCCGCTTGAAGCCTCTGGGCTTCCTCGATGTCGGAGTTGCAGAATCTCATCAGGTCTAGAGAAGTTGAATATGATTCATTCTTCCAGTTCCTGAGCATGGCGGCATCACCTGCACGGACACCCAGTGAATCCAGGGTATTCATTATCCACAAGGCGAGGTCCGGAACATCCTCGAGCAACAAGTCCTTGATCGCGATGCCCTTGCTCCTGCAATACTTCCGAAGGAGGTGTCTGCTGAGGTTGCCGATGTGGGCCTCCAGTATCTCAAGCACTTTGATCTCGACATCAGGGAATTCCATCATGCTGTCTCCAGATACTACGAGTCGAGAAGATTCAGTGCTTGTCAGGAGGGACAAGGGGACGAGGAACGTGCAATCGGTGCGTTTTGCGAGGCTCCGCATGGAAGAGACCAACTCTCTTGCAGAACTTATGTCGTTATTGTACACAAGTAGTGGGAAAGCGTCGACAAGTACGATGCCATTCCTATGAGCTGATGCGAAATCCCGGATGCAGTAATAGACTCGACCCAAATCCCAGGCCCTGATGCTGTCCTTTCCGTTTGTGAATGAGACCTCGATTGTGGCAGCATTTCTGATTCTAGACCTGAATGCGGATTGTCCCATTCCTGAGGAGGCCAGCACGAGTCCCGCCTTCCCATTGTCAAGCTCATCAGCGAAAATCGACCTCGAGTACTTGGGCCTCGCCTCGCTCACGAAGTGGAGCCTTCCAGGTTCAGGGAGGAACCTTAATGCATTCTCCTGGGTCCTTCTCTTGGTCTTGACACTCACCGGTGGATGGTCTGTCCTAAGGAGTGCCATCAGTATCGCCACACCAGAGAGGGGGAACCCCAGGTTCGGACCGATGAAGTCGTCAGCGCTCAGGATTCTAAGCTCCTGGTAGTGAATCGGTCCGGTGACAAGAAGAATGATGAGGGAAAGCACGAGGAGGTATCCCTCCTTTCGAAGGATAGAGGACCTCAGCCAGACTGCAATGGACTCTGCAAGGGAGATTGCGAGGCAGAAGACGATGTAGTAAATGAAAACGGAGTGGTCGTAGAGGTCCGAGCTTGTCCAGGCCTCGACGACTGAGACATAGACTATGCCCAGAGACGGAAGGAAGATCATGATTGGCAAGTAGATTCTTCCTGTAAACGAGCGTCCGTGGAAGAATGCAAGGACGAGGATTGCGACTACGGGGAAAACCATGACAGTCGAGGACAAGGTTAGAATATCCAACCCATTCTCGTGGAGTTGTCTTCCCACAAGCCAAGAGATGTTCACCATTAGAAACAGGATGTGAAGTGCAACGAACAGCGTCTTCATCCTTCCTTGATTGAGAAACAAGATTCCTGCGACCAAGACCGCCAGCGTGAAAACCGAAATCACAAGAACGAGGACGAATTCTGGGGTCATTTCCTTCTCTCCCTCCCAAGTCGCTCGAAGAAGATTAGCTCACCACACACTCTCTCGTCCAGTCTCCCGCCCAACTTCCCCCACATCTCGGAAAGCTCACCTTTGGAGCCGATCCCAAGTGCCCGGAGATCTCCTTTGTCGAAGTCAGCTAGGTACTTCCGGTCAATGCCTGCTATTCTTAGCTTGAGAACCTCAGTGTCATCGTTCCCTATCAGCCTTGCTGATACCACGTTCCCAGGCCGGATTTCCCGTTTCTCTTGAGGCTTCCTGAGTGTGGACTTCTTCAGACCGTGCCTAACCCTGTCCAACTCGTCCAACTCGAACTCAAGGAATCCCTTTGGCCTCGAGAAGGACCGGTACTCGCCTGTGATCGCGAATCTGAAGGCAAGAACCATCATTGTGACTGTCACTGCACCTGTGATAATCAAGATGGGAAGGCCGAGTTTGTAGAACTCAGCATGAAACCAGAACCCGCCGACGAGGACGGCAGAAAGCGCGAAAAGGATTAGAGCCCTCAACAGGACGAGTCCCAGTCGTCTCCATCTCAAAGTCATCCCATCCTAGCAGATCGCCTTGGTGATTTCGAACCACTTGTTCTCGTGTATGAGCGTGAAGTAGTCCGTCTTGTGGTCGACGCTCCTCATCTTCACACATCTGATCCTTCTCTGAACATCAACATTGTTCACTATCTCCATCTTGAGCTCGAAAATGGCATCAGCGAGGAAAGCTTCGTCGAAGGTTTCCTCGAACCTTAGGAAACCCAGTAAGTCTGGAGCGGACTCTGAGACCACGAAAGCGGTCACGTTGAGTGATCTGAGCCACTCGAAGAGATCGAAGAGGTTCCTCCTCCTGTCAGGGAAGTCGGCAACCAGCTCCAATGCCTCGAGCGAGTCTATGACCAGCAAACCGAAACCGTGCTTCCTCTTGAGCTCCTCCACCTTGTCTTGAACTATGCCAAGGAACCCGTTCTCTGCTAGAGGACTGTTCGGGACCCTCTTCTTGAACGACCTCATCTTCTCATCCAACTCTTGGAGCCTCTCTCTACCTCTGCTCAGGTCGAGTATCGGTATGAGTTTCGATGCCGCCACAATCTCCATGCCGAGCGATTCCATCTGGTCCGACAGGCTTTCCACATCCTGTTCGAGTGTGACATAGAGACCCTTCCTTCCTTCCAGGACGTTGTTGTAGAGGATGTAATAGGCCAGCGAGGATTTCATCGTCCCCGTCGGACCATGGATCAGGGTAATGTGTCCTGGGGGGATACCTCCCCCTATCTCTTCATCGAACCCTCTGACGTAGGTCATGATCCTCTCGTTCGAAGGTCTCGCAATCCCTGACCACTCTCTGGACGTTGAAGAAGCCATGTTATCTCCTGACCGCTCTTGTGACATTGAATGAGCCATCATCCCAGGAAAGGGCCATGTATCCTGTGCTGTGGTTCGCCTCTCGCATTTTCAAACATCTGATCCTCCTCTGGACATCCACGTCGTTGACCAGATGGAGCCTGAGGTGGATTATCCCATCGGCAAGGAAGTCCTCCATACTCTTGGACTGAATCACGTTTCCGCCAATCACGAAGTCAGGTCTCTCGCACACGACGAGAGTCGTGACTCCGAGTTGCCTCAACCACTCGAAGAGCCTGAAAACCCTTGACCTCTTGTTCTCAACCTCCCCTAGCGTCAGTAGGGCGTCGAGTGAGTCGATGACAATGAAATCCAGCTCGAACTTGTTCCTCAGTCTCTTGATCTGGGTGTAGAGCATGTTCATCCATTGTTCCCTTGTCCTCGACGTGTGGCTCTTGATATGAGCCATATCGAATATCCTGAGTAGCTTCCGCGCTCTTTCGTACCGCATTCCAAGAGAGGAAGCCTGGGCAATCAGACTGCTAGTGTTTTGGTCGAGCGTCACATAAAGCCCCATTCTTCCCCGTTCCATGGCATTATTGAAGAGGATGGAAAACGCCAGGGAGGACTTCATCGTCCCCGCCCCACCGGCTACGATGACCGTGTGACCCTTTGGGATCCCGCCCCCGAGAGCTTCGTCGAACCCCTTCACGTAGGTCGGCAGCAACTCCTTCTCCTTCGCTGATTTGACCTTGAGCCTGCTCGAGATGAAAACCTCCTCGTTCTCTGCCTCTGTGGGGGGAGACTCATCCTCAGATGAGACAATCTCATCTATCTTCCTCTGTAGCCTCGAGACATTCTCGGCGCCTATCCGGTCCTCTCCCGTTCCATCAGATTGAGGTGTCCTGACTGCAGTCTCCTCCGCTTCTTCGGCTGCCGCTTCGGAGTCGTGCGTGTCATCATTGGGTGCGCTTGCCGTCGGGCTCGCCTCGTGAGACTCAGCCTGACCCGGTGAGGGGAGTTCTTCCCTCTCGACTTTGCGTGGGGCTTGGGGCGCTTGGCCTGCCACGGAGGCGGACCTTTGGTAGCATTCACTCGCTCGCCTGTGTCTTCCCATTTTGGAGAGGACATTCCCTTTCTCTCGCCAAAGGAAGGAGTCACTGGCATCCAAGGCCAGTGCCTGATCGTAGAGGTAGAGGCTCTCCTCAAGCCGATTCTCAGACATGGCATCCTCAGCCTGCGAAATCAGGGCGATTCTCGATGTGCTGGGTCCAGACCGGGCATCGTAACGCATGCTGGCTGGCAAGTCACTCCAAGAGGTCGTCCCAGCGATCAGCGTTTGCATGCCCTTGTTTATGAGGACCGCCTCTGCATCGTTCCTCCTGATTCTTGCCTCTGTATAATCTGGATTCAGCCTGAGAGCCTCTGAGAAGGAGGCATAGGCCTCCGCGATCTTCCCAAGAACCCCAAGCAGCTCTCCCTTCGAGTGCCAGGCCTCGGTGAAATCAGGTCTTATCTCTAGGGATCTGTCCATCGAGAAGAGGGCATCCACGAATGATTTGGTCTCCCTTTGGGACCTCCCTTTCATGAACCAGAGTCGGGCGTCTTCCGGGTTCTCTTCGATGGCCTTCTCATAGCACCCGATGTCATCGACGTGGTTTCCTAGTTTCGCAAGGCACACACCCTTCTTGTACCATCCCTGCGGATCCCTCGGTGACAGCTCAAGAACCCTGTCCAAGAACTCAATCGCCTTTGCGTACTTCTTGAGTTCCATTGCTGCACTCGCCCTGGCCATCCAGTCGTCCACCTGATCTGAGCAATCCGCAGATACCGACGCGTCCTGCATCGCAGGGCTTTCCTGCACTGTCACCCCCGATTCAACAGGCTCGGCTGCCTCCTCCTTCTTGGGTCCTGCTTT
>JAJISH010000423.1 GCA_022848825.1 Thermoplasmatota archaeon | reverse complement strand
GTCGAGATCTCGAAGGTGATCTCCGAGGCCTTTTCTCATGTGGTTCTCAGAGAGCAGTTCCCTCGGGCGACTGTCGATGTCTTCATGGAGGTCCTGCAGGCGAGCGCCGGCACTCGATGCACCGCGCTCACCGTTGCCGCGGTGGCCCTGGCCGACGCTGGGATACCCATGAGAGACATAATCTCGTCTTGTGCTTTCGGCAAGGCGGACGGACAGGTGATTCTCGACCTGGACAAGGCAGAGGACAATGAAGGCCAGGCGGACGTGCCGATTGCGATCGTCCCGCGAACGAACGAGGTCGTCCTGCTGCAGATGGACGGGCACATCACGAACGAGGAGTTCGACAGTGGTCTGAAGATGGCCGTCGACGCATGCCACAGGATCAATGAAATGCAGAGGGACGCCCTCAGGAGAAGGTACTCCGTCACGACCGACACGCGCGAGGCCGTCAAGGCGATCTCGGAGGGGGTGTGACCTTGATGAAAGACGCAGTCTCGGAGCTCCTCAGGGATCACATCTACAAGATGGCCGCCAGCGGCAAGAGAGTCGACGGAAGGGCACCCGAGGAGTACAGAGAGATCAAGGTTCGGAAGGGCTACGCTGGGAACGCGGAAGGCTCTGCCCGCGTCAATCTGGGCAAGACAGAAGTGCTCGTGGGCGTGAAGATGATCCTTGGTGAGCCCTACCCTGACAGGCCCAAGGCTGGCTCCATCGTGACAACTATGGAGCTCATACCGATGGCGAGTCCCACGTTCGAGGCGGGCCCCCCGAGAGAGATGGCGATCGAGCTCGCTCGGGTCGTCGACCGAGGGATACGGGAGTCCAAGGCGATCGATCTGGGCAAGCTGTGCATAATCGAGGGTGAGAAGGTATGGATAGTATTCATCGACGTCCACGTACTCGACTATGGCGGCAACCTATTCGATGCCAGCTCATTCGGAGCTCTGGCGGCGCTCACGAACGCTGTCGTTCCAGCGTCCAAGATCAATGGGGAGGACTACCCGCTCGAGGTCGAGCACTATCCGATATCGATCACCGCCACCAAGATCCGGGACGTAATAGTCTTCGACGCGTCCCTGGACGAGGACAGGGTCGCGGATGCGCGCCTGACGATCGCCACGGATGAGAATGGCCATATCAGGGCCATGCAAAAAGGTTTAAAGGGCAGTTTCACTTTGGATGAAGTCGACCACGTGGTCAAGACAGCAAGAAAGCTGGCAGATGAGATTAGGCCCAAAGTTGTGGGATGATGGCGCGAAAGACGAAGAAGACCGGCATCGCGGGAAGGTTCGGAGCCCGCTACGGAGTCACGATAAGGAAGAGGATACGGGACGTCGAGCGGGAGAAGGTGAAGAGGCACCTGTGCCCGAACTGCAACCACAAGGCCGTCAAGCGGGTCGATACTGGCATCTGGCGGTGCCGGAGGTGCGGTACGACGTTCGCTGGCGGTGCCTACAGGCCCATGGGGTCCCGCAGCTTCCGAAGGACCACGCAGGAGTCGGTGTTCAGGGAGCCCGACGAGGAAGCAGAAGAGGAGTGATGATGTACAAGTGCGCTCGATGCAAGGAACCCATCCGCTCGAACGTGAGCACGATCGGGATCCAGTGTGAGAAGTGCGGGTCCAGGATCTTCTACAAGGAGAGACCGAACGTCAAGAAGGTCATAAAGGCGAGATAGCATGAGGTCTGCCAGGATCACGCTTCGCGGGCCGAACGCATCCATGATCAGGGAGTCGCTGCTCCCCGAAGCCTCGAAGGAGATCCCGAGGGCCAGGGTCAGACTCGAAGGCGACGACGATGCACTCGAGATAATCATCGAGGCCGACGACACCGGGGCTCTCAGAGCAGCCATGAACGCCTATCTGAGATGGGCGGCGATTTCGGAGAGTATAGGAGAAGAGGTTGGTTAAGATGGCACAAGAGATATCACCAGAGCTGCAGAAACAGATGGTCCAGTTCCAGCAGATTCAGCAGCAACTGCAGATCCATGCCGCTCAGAGGGTCCAGTACGAGGCGAAGCTTCGCGAGATCGACGTCACCCTCGAGGAGCTGAAGAAAGCCAAGGAGGGCGCGACGATCTTCAAGAGCATCGGCACGCTCCTCGTGGAGGCCGATGACAGAGGGACCATCGCGAAGGAGCTGGAGGAGCACAAGGAGACCCTCGGCATCCGGCTGGAGGGGCTGAAGAAGCAGGAGAAGTCCCTGCAGGACAGGTTCCAGGAGCTCCAGAAGACGATAAGCGAGGCCATCACGCGTTCCGGGTAGGCCGCACGAAAACCCTTAAATCCCTGGCTTCTTTCTGATGGTTGCATGGCCGACGATCAATGTTCCGGTGGCAGCAGCATAAAGAGGTCACTGTTAATTATGGTCGTGATACTCCTCATCATGATCATGCTTCAGCCCAGTCTGAGGATGGCATTCGGGGACATGGTTGGGCTGGCTCTCGAGCCGCTCATCGGATTCAACGGACAGTTGGCCGTCGTATCGATGATGTTCGCCGGATTCATAACAGGAACGATATCCATACTGATCAGACATTTCACGACGGACTGGATCGCGGTGGCGAAGTCCCAGAAGGCCATGAGCGAGTTCAACAAGGTCTATCGGGCGACGGTGATGTCCGGCAACCGCGACAAGGTCGAGAAGCTCCAGAAGGTCCGCCAGGAGACCATGGCGGAGTTCAGCGGCATACAGATGTCACAGCTCAAGACACTCGCCGTCACGATGTTCGCCGTCATAATCATCTTCGCGTGGCTCATGAGCTTCATCAGCTCTGGGGTCGTCAGCTCGAAGTTCTCGGTCCCGTGGAGCCACGATGCGGACATGAGGGCCGTGGTGATATTCATACCGCAATGGGTCCTCCTCTACGCCGTGTTGTCCTCTCCTCTCACGCTCCTCCTGCCGAGGATCCTGAAGTACTACTCCTACAAGAAGAAGCTAGAGGTCGAGGAGTATGAGGACGAGGGGTGGGAGGACGAATCAGCGGTGGATTGATGATCGTAACTATCGGCGGCAGACCGGGGAGCGGCAAGACCACAGTTGCACGAATGGTCGCCGAGAAGCTGGGTTTTGAGCTGGTTTGCGCCGGTGAGGTCTTCCGAAGCCAGGCAAGGAAGATGGGTGTGGACCTCGAGGAGTACGGCAGGCGGGCGCTTGAGGACGACAGCATCGACAAGACGCTCGACTCGCTGGTCCTTGACAGGATCCGGGCGACATCCTCTCAGGGGATGAACGTCGTCGCGGACGGTCGACTTACAGGTCAGATGCTCTCGAGAGAAGGCGTCCAGGCGTTCAAGGTCTGGATCGATGCCGATATCGGTGTCAGGTCCCAACGGATTGCGGGGCGGGACCGCGTCGGCGCGGACGTGGCGCTGCGCCGCATTGAGAAGCGGGAAGAGGTTGAGAGGAAGCGGTACTCCTCGATCTACGTTATCGACCTCGACGACCTTTCGGCATACGACCTTGTGATAGACTCTTCCCACCTGACGCCGGGGGAGGTCTTGGAGCAAATCGTGGACGGTCTGAAGGAATGTGCGGGAATATGAGCGAAGAGGACCCCGCCAAGGAAGTGGAGCGGCTCTTGGGTTCCGGGGTCATCAATGTGGACAAGCCGCAGGGACCGACGTCGCATCAGATTTCCGCATGGACCAGGAAGATGCTGGACGCTGAGCGGGCGGGACACGGCGGGACGCTCGATCCCCGCGTGACCGGGGTCCTGCCGATCGCACTCAACCGCGCGACGAAGGCCCTCGGCGCGCTGCTGTACGGCGACAAGGAGTACGTGGGCGTCCTTCACCTCCATCAGGATGTCAAGGAGGAGAGGGTCAGAGACGTCATGAAGGATTTCGTGGGAGAGATATACCAGGTTCCGCCGGTGCGGGCGGCCGTGAAGAGGAGGAGGCGGACGAGGCGGATACACGAGCTCGAGCCGCTCGAGTTCCAGGGAAGGAACGCTCTCTTCAGGGTCCGGAGCGAGTCGGGGACGTACATCCGCACGCTCTGCGTGGACATCGGCGAAGCCCTCGGCGTGGGGGCCCACATGGCCGACCTGAGAAGGACGAGGTCCGCGGGATTCTCCGAGGACGAGAGCGTCACGCTGCAGGACGTCCTAGATGCTTACGTGTTCTGGAAGGAGGACCGGGATCCCTCGCATCTTAGAGAAGTGATACTTCCCATGGAGAGCCTTCTCTCGCATCTCGCACGCGTCACTGTCAAGGACTCGGCCGTGGACGCACTGTGCCACGGGGCGGACCTTGCTGTCCCGGGGGTCTCGAGACTGGATTCAACGTTCGTGTCCGGGGATGTCGTTGCGATGTTCACGCGGAAGGGAGAAGGCATCGCGATCGGAGAGGCAAGGTTGAAATCGAGCAAGATAGTCGAGAAGGACCGCGGGGTCGCCATCAACGTGCAGCGGGTCTTCATGTCGCCGGGGACGTATCCGAAGATGTGGAAGAGCTGAGCGGGCGAATCAGTTATCTTTTTATTCCCGCTTCGAATAGGTGGACTGGCGGAGCCCGATGCCGAGGTGGCCCAGTCTGGTAAGGCGCGAGCCTGGAGAGCTCGTGGTGCTTTGCGCCTCGGGAGTTCGAATCTCCCCCTCGGCGCTCTCTTCACGTTCGGCGGGACTCCACCTTCTTGCTGTTCTGTTGGTGCCATGTTGGGAAGGAGCAGAATGGAACCAGACCTTTGGTTGAAACGGAGCTATAACGGACCTAGAATGGAGCTATTACGGAGCAATGGCGGAGCTGTGCCTTACCTGAATAATAGCAGGCACAAAGGGGAAAGGTCTCGGCACAGGTGCAGATCCTCACTCGTTCTCTGCTTCCTCAGGAGGCATGTCCAGCTCTTCCCGTGCGTCCTCCGTCACCATCTCTATCGTCTCCTCAGGTTCCATCGGCGGTTCGGGTTCGAAGGACTCGTAGACCATGGGCTCATCCATTTCAGGGTGTGACCTTCTCAGTGCCAGCATCAATATGATGACTATCAGTATGATTATGAGCACAATCCACCACCAGTCCTGTTCCAGAGAAATCGAGGGCGGCGGGGAAGGGACCTCCATTGTCGTGAACGCGAAGCTCTCGGCGGGCAGGGCGTTTCCGGCAACGTCGGTTGCTCCGCTTATCACGACCGCATACTCCTCGTCCTCCTCCAGTCCCGCCAGGGTGAGCACGAGTCTCGTGTTGCCAATCGACCACTGGTAGCTCTGGATGGCTACGTCCTGGATGGAGATCGCCTGCTGAGTGACTGCGGTGTTCATCGCCTCGCTGAAGACGATGACGTAGTCCGTTTCCGTGGAGATCTCCGTCGCACCGTCGGTGGGCGATACCGCGAGTATCTCCGGAGGGGTCGTATCGAGCACCGAGACCAGCATCGTGTCCGTGTCGTAGAGGCCCGCAGCGTCCGTGACATTCAGCGTCACAGTGTACTCTCCGATGTAGGTGAACGTGAAGATCGGAGTGGCCCCCTCGAGTTCGATCACGTTGGGCCCGTACGTGAACATCCACACGTAGGACGTGATGCCGACGTTGTCCGTGGACCCGGTTCCGTTGAACCTGATCGCCGATCCCTCAGAGTTGTTGAGCTGGTCAGGGCCTGCGTCGGCCACAGGGGGCTCGTTGTCAGGGGGTTGGGAAACAGTGATGTCGTACTGAGCGGTCATTGCAGCATTCCCGCTGGAATCCACAGCCCAGATGAAGTACGTGACAACGCCTGGCATGGCTTGAGCGGGGATTTGATATGAGTAAGAGTCTCCCGCAATCCAGTTCATCGAGACGTTGAACGCGTTCAGGTTCACGTCGACATAGCCGATCCTGACATCCGTCAGCTGGTAGTTGTCCGTGACGGTCGCCGGGATGTCGATTGGAACGCCGGTCAGAACCGACGTCACCGGCGTGTGAGTGATCAGCGGAGGCGCGGAGTCCTGGATCACGAAGCCGCCAGACGTCGAATTCCAGAAGTCGTTCGTGTCGTTCGTCCACACGATGAACGTGTAGGTGCCCACCATGTCGTATACCTGCTCCAGGAAGTAGACATCCCCTGGCGCGGGAGCCAGAGTTTGATTCGTGATGCTCAGATCCGGCCAAGTGATCTCCACGGCTGCGGAATCGACACCGGAAGGATCTGTGATCGTGGCGGTTATGTTAACCGAATTGAAGACCTCCTGAGGCGATGGAACCGCAAGGACATTCAGGATTTCCGGTGGTTGCGCGTCGACCGCCCAGATCGTGATCATGTACGTCGGCGTCATCGCAACGTTCCCCTCGCCGTCGATCGCCCATACGAAATAGGAAACCGTCCCGGCCGAAGGCTGAGCGGGGATTTGCTGAGCGTAGTCGTCACCCCCGACGGGGTTCATCGATATGTTGAAGGTCGAACCGAGGACGTCGGTGTAGTTAAGCCAGACGGGGTCGACAGGTTCCAGGGCGTAGTTGTCCGTTACCGTCGCGGTTATGCCTATCGGGATACCCTCGAACTCGTTTGCGATCGGTACGTGCGCTACGCCCGGCGGCGTGGTGTCCTGCATCACGAACTGACCGACGGACCAGTTGATGTTGTTGCTCGTGTCCGTGGCGGTGATGTTGAAGTCATATGTTCCCACAATCGAATATGGCTGATCCAGGTAGTACCTGAGGGAGACAGCATCGTACATC
>JAJISH010000422.1 GCA_022848825.1 Thermoplasmatota archaeon | reverse complement strand
GTCTTCTTTCTCTTTTCACGAGGGTTGCAGTAGTGGAATCTTGAGGGCGTACTTAATCCTTATTGTTGGCTCCCTGCCAGTGCGTTTTGGGCGGACATCGACAATTGCACAAGGTTTTTAAGACGCAGCGGATATCCTCCCGCACCATTTGGGGGTGAGGAACTGAAGTCCGATTTGGAAATTGCTCAAGCAGCGACGATGAAGCCAGTTGTGGAGATCGCGAAGGCTATAGGCCTGGAAGAGGATGAGATAGAACTGTACGGCAAGTACAAGGCGAAGATCAAGCTGGAGGTCATGGAGAGGATCAAGGGCAACCCCGACGGGAAGCTCATCGACGTGACTGCCATCACGCCCACACCGCTCGGTGAGGGAAAGACGGTCACTCTGATAGGGGTCTCACAGGCTCTCGCCAAGCTGGGTAAGAGCGTGATAACGACCATACGGGAACCTTCCATGGGTCCCACCTTCGGAATCAAGGGCGGCGCCGCAGGAGGCGGCTACTCCCAGGTCGTGCCCATGGAGGACATAAACCTGCACTTCACCGGAGACATTCACGCCATAGGGGCCGCGAACAACCTGCTGGCGGCGATGCTGGACAATCAGATGTTCCACCCGACCTTCAGGAGGAAGAACCCGCTGAACATCGATCCGTCAACGATATCGTGGAACAGAGTCGTGGACCTCAACGATTCAGCATTGACGAACGTAACGATAGGCACGGTCTCCAAAAAGGATATCGAGGGCTATCCGAGAGACACAGGTTACGACATAACAGTGGCGTCAGAGGTCATGGCAATCATGGCGCTGGCATCGGACCTGAAGGACCTCAGGAAGCGTCTCGGAAGGATCGTCGTGGCACTGACGAAGGACGGAAAGCCCGTCACGGCCGAGGATTTCAAGGCCGCCGGTGTCATGACCGTGGTCCTGAAGGACGCCCTGAAGCCCAATCTCATCCAGACCCTGGAGAACACGCCCGCGATAATGCACTGCGGGCCGTTCGCTAACATCGCCCAGGGGAACAACTCGATCATCGCGGACAAGATAGCTCTCAAGCTCGCGGATTACGTGATCACGGAGAGCGGTTTCGGAGCCGACTGCGGCGCGGAGAAGTTCCTGAACATCAAGTGCAGGGTCGCCGGCTACAAGCCCAACTGCGTGATTCTGGTCGCGACGATAAGGGCGCTGAAGCTGCACGGTGACGCCTTTGATTTCCCGCCGGGTAAGACACCGCCCAAGGAAGTGCTGGAGGCCGAGAACGTAGAGGCCGTGGAGAAGGGCTGCGTGAACATGATCAAGCACATAGAGAACCTCAAGAAGTTCGGCGTGCCTGTCGTGGTCGCGGTCAACAGGTTTGCCTCGGACACGGACGTCGAGGTGGATGCCGTTGTGAGGATCGCCAAGGAGAACGGTGCGGACTTCGCTGTGGATGGCGACTTCCACGCGCGAGGCGGCGACGGTGCCATCAAGATCGCGGAGGCAGTGGTCGCTGCTTGCGACATGCCCAGCGACTTCAAGCTCCTGTATCCGGATGACATGCCCATCGCGGAGAAGATAGAGACGATCGCGAAGGAGATATACGGTGCGGATGGCGTGGAGTTCTCGGAGGAGGCGCAGAAGAAGATCGAGCTGTTCACGAAATACGGCTACGACAATCTGCCCATTTGCATGGCGAAGACGCACCTGTCGATATCGCACGATCCCAAGCTGAAGGGGCGCCCGTCGGGGTTCATGCTGCCCGTCAGGGACATCAAGCCCTCCATCGGCGCGGGCTTCCTCTATCCGCTCTGCGGTGAGATGAGGACCATGCCGGGAATGCCATCGGTGCCCGCATCGGAGGCCGTGGACATAGACGAGACCGGAAAGACGGTCGGTCTGTTCTAGGGCTTCCCCGCTGCCTCGAGCACCCGCCACAGTCTTCTTGAGAGAATCTGAGGACCAGTCCTGGTCTTGGCCCAGAACGCGCCCTGTCTGTCGAACTCCCGCAGAACGTTCTCTACCCGCTCGACAGCGACCGTCGCCATTGACAGAGAATGCCCGCGGGATCACTATTCGCCTTCCTTTCGGGACCCGAAACCAAAAGAATTAACAGTCCGCATACTGTTTTCCCTCCGGGATAACATGAAGGTTCTTGCTGTGGGAGGAGGCGCGAGAGAACACGCGATTGTGAAGTCTCTGGTGAAGGACGGCGCGAAGGTCTTTACGGTGATGAAGAACAAGAACCCGGGCCTTGCCAGGGCCTCCGAGGAGATTCTTCTCGCGAACGAGATGGACATCGAGAAGGTAGCGGAGTGGGGAAAGAGCAAGGGCGTCGATTTCGCCGTTGTGGGCCCCGAGGCACCACTGGGCGAGGGGATTGTCGATGAGCTGGCCAGGCACGAGATCCCTGCGGTCGGCCCGACGAAGTTCGCGGCGCAGCTGGAAATCTCGAAGGAGTTCTGCAGAGACCTGCTACGGGAGCACAAGATCCCCGGCTCGATAGACTACTGGGTGTTCGACAACGTTCCCGACCTGAAGGCCCTGCTGAAGGACTACGACAAGGACGTGGTGATGAAGCCCATCGGACTGACCGGCGGGAAAGGCGTCAAGGTCATGGGCGAGCACATGATGACGCATGAGGACGTTCTCAACTACGCTCAGCAGATAATCGACAACAAGATCGGCGGGAGCTCCCGCTTCGTCGTCGAGGAAAAGATCGTGGGCGAGGAGTTCACCCTCCAGGCGTTCGCGGACGGCAGGCGGGTCGTGCCGATGCCCTCGGTCATGGACCACAAGAGGGCGTATGAGGGAGACACGGGCCCGAACACTGGCGGCATGGGCTCCTACTCGATGAGGAGCGGGCTGCCGCAGTTCGCGACATTCGAGGAGGTCGAGGAAGCGGTTGGCATAATGCAGCAGACGGTAGACGCAATGCGCGCGATTGAGCACCCGTTCCACGGAACCCTCTACGGCGGGTTCATACTCACAAAGGAGGGACCAAGGATACTGGAGTACAACGTTCGCTTCGG
>JAJISH010000421.1 GCA_022848825.1 Thermoplasmatota archaeon | reverse complement strand
CTCTCTCAGTCAAGACGACCTCCAGGAACTCGCCGCCTATGTCGAACTGGACCCACTTCGGACTCGTCGTTACTCCCTTTATGTGATGGATTCTCATCTCCCTCTGGAGGTTGGGTTTGAATCTCATCTCGACTACCCCATCCGCCAACATGGCAAGGGTGTCTTCGGCCCCTTCCTGTGCATCATCGTGAAGCGCAAAGACGCCGAACCCCCGCCAACTTCTCAGCTTCGACGTAACGATTTGGAAAAACTTCATGAGCACGGAGGTCGAATTGTGCAGGAACAAGGGTGACAGGGAGTAGACGAAGAGGTCCGGTGAACCGCCGAGCTGGTTGGCGGCCTTGGAAATGCTCATCCCTATCCCCTCGACGTTAGACAGACTCGTCACATACAGGGTGCCTCTGGACGGAGTTCCCTCCCTCACATTGCTAAGAGATAGGGTAACGCAGTCAATGAATACGAGGTCTTCACCCTCGTGCCCTCCAAGGTCGATGTCGAACCTGAGGGCTCGTTCTTTAATCGCTTCTGGCGGGTAGTCCACACAGACCATGACGACCTTCTTCCCTTCCTTGAGCGAGTGTTTGATCAGTTCGAGGGACCATTCGAGCTTTCCAACTCCAGGTGGGCCCTTGAGCAGAAGTCCGGAGACACCTGGGAATCTCTCCGTCACCAGATCACCCCTGAACCGTCATTCTGAGCTTGCCCGGGTCCTCAGACTCCTCGTTCTTCGCGGGAAACGTCAGAGTAATCGTTGTCCCCTCTCCCTCGGTGCTAGCTACATCTATGCTTCCTCTGTGCCTCTTCACTATCATTGACACCACATAGAGTCCCAGTCCCGTCCCCTTCCCTACATCCTTCGTCGTGAAGAACGGGTCGAATATTCGAGATAACTGCTCCTCAGGAATGCCGGTCCCAGAGTCGGATATCTCGGCCTCGACAAGGTCTCCTTTGGCTCTCGTCGAGAGGACTATCTGCCCGCCACTCCCAAGGGCATCCACGCTGTTCTGGAGAAGGTTGATGAACACCTGTTGAAGAGCATCGTGACTCCCCTCCACAGAAGGGATATCCCCGAGATCCGTCACGATGTCGATGTTCTGAGGCTTCTGTGTTATCCTGATTGCCTCCAGAGACTCCTGAATGACATCGTTCAAGTCCATATCGACCATATTGAGGTCCATTCCATCCCTTGAGTATCTCGAAAGCCATCGGACGATTTCAGATGCTCTTCCGGCTGCGTCTACTATCTTTCGGGCATGGTCCTTAATCAGACTTGGATCGTTCTCGTCGAGTATCGCCTCTGCGTAGCCCGTCACCCCGGTGAGCGGGTTGTTCACCTCATGAGCAATCCCGGAAACCAGAGTGCCTATCCCAGCCAGTTTCTCAGACCTGATGAGCCTCTGCTCTGCTTTCTTGGCTTCAGTAACGTCCCTGACAATGCCCAGGATCATCTTTTCGCCACCCAACGTAATGGGGACCCAGCGGATCTCTGCCTGAACATGGTTCCCATCTTTTCGGATGAGAGTGGATTCCACCAGACTGGTCTCTTTCCCTTCGACCTTTGGTCCGAGGACTTCCGCAAATCGACGGACCTCGCCCCCAGGCAGGATGCCCATTTCGCCGAAACGCTGGTGTAGCCATTCATCCTTCTCGAAACCAAGCATTTCCACGAA
>JAJISH010000420.1 GCA_022848825.1 Thermoplasmatota archaeon | reverse complement strand
AGGCGTAGGCAAGACAACGCTCGTGGAGGAGCTGAAGTCCATCGCCCGATCGGAAGGCTTCCAGGTGATGTCTGGCAACTGCATGTACGAATCCCTCAGACCCTACATGTCTTTCGTGGAGGCCCTGAGGTCCAAGGACCTGGGTTACCTCCTTGCAGAGGAAGCGCCGAGGGTAGAGGCCGTCTATCTGGTGGAGGACACCGGCCTGTCGATAAAAGAGGTGTTGAGGGAAGAGACGGAGCTCGATTCGGACATCTTCGCCTCGATGCTATCCGCCGTTGGGAGCTTCGTGAAGGACTCATTGTCCATGCTCACCGGAGAGGAGACGCGGGACACGCTGAACAGACTCGGCTACGGCGACTGCACCATCCTCATAGAGGGCGGGAGGATCGCGAACCTCGTGGTGATAATCACGGGTCGGGAGAACGAGTCCCTGATAAGCGACATGGGCGACATACTCTCGGAGGTTGACAGCAGCTACGGCAATGAACTGACGAACTGGGACGGAGACGGCGAGAAGGTGGAGGGTATCGAGAGGATTCTCCAGACCCTCATCACTTCGGGCAAGTACGATGGCATCTTCCACGGGAAAGAGGACACGAAGGCGAGGAGGGACTCGCTATTCGAGAACGTCTCCTTGGGGATGATCAGGCAGGCCCGCGTGACTCCGACGCTCCTGTGCATCGAGGACCTGCAATGGGCAGACCCGTCCTCCCTGGCGCTGATGCATCATCTCGCGGGAAGGACGCGGGAGAGCCCCCTCCTCATTCTGGGCACCTACAGGCCAGAGGACCTCGTTGTGGAGGATGAGAACGGCCATCCTCTCGTCGAGACCATGCGTCTGATGGGTCGTGAGGACCTGCACGAGAAGATGGAGCTGCAGAGACTGCCCGACACGTACACGATGGAGTTCCTGACAACCCTCCTCGGGGCAACCGACTTCAGTGATGACTTCAGGAAGAGGATCTATCAGAAGACTGAGGGGAATCCGCTGTTCTTGATAGAGCTGGTGAAATCGTTCGTGGAAGAGGGGATAATCGAGCCTCAGGACGGGGCCTGGAGGTTGGTCAAAGACATCCGGGATGTCAGCATCCCCTCCAAGATATACGACCTGATCCTGAGAAGGCTGGACCGAGTGAAAGAGGAGCCGAGGGAGACACTTGATTGGGCCTCGATCATCGGTGAGGAGTTCACATCCGAGGTCCTGGCCTCTGCAATGAGGAACGGAAGGATAGATCTGCTCAAGGCTCTCAGGCGGTTGGACCAGAGACACAGGTTGATTCATTCTGGCAATGGCAGCTATGTGTTCGACCACTCAATGATAAAGGAAGTGCTCTACTCCGAGATGCCGCGGGAACTGAGGACGGAATACCACGCGGTCATCGCCGAGTCCATCGAGGAGCTGAACAAGGACGATCTGGATGAGGTTGCTGGAGACCTGGCATTCCACTACCATCGTTCCGGGAGCGGGGACAAGGCGCTTCTGTACCTCATCAAGGCGGCGGAGAAGGACTACTCGACCGACGAGGCGATAAGGTTCTACGACGAGTCCCTGGAGATCGAAGAGGAGGAGCAGAGAAGAGTGGAGACTCTCGATGGTCTGGGAGATGCGTACAGCGTGATCGGAGACTACGAGAAGAGCAGAGAATCCTACGAGAGTGCATTGGACCTGGCCGAGGGGAGGACGAAGAGGGCCAGGATAAGGGCTAAGATCAGGAGCCTCGGCATAAGAGAAGCGGAACGGGACCAGGAGATCGATGCCAAGAAGGACGACTTCGTGGAGAGCGGGGAAAGCGAGGAAGCTCTCGCCCTCAACAACGTCTGCAACGCTCATTTCAGCCGGGGGGAATACGATAGGGCTCTCAGGTACTGCGAGAAGGGCCTGAAGATGTCAGAGGAGATCGAGGACCGCATATTGGCGGCTTACTATTCCATCAAGATCGCGGAAGCATACCTCAAGAAGAAGGACTTCCAGAAAGCCCTGGACTTCTGCGCCAGGGCGTCCGAGGTGTCAGAAGAGGTGGGCGCCAAGGACGGCATCGCGCACGCGAAAAGGGTCTTCGGCATGATATATCGCGAGCAGAAGAGGTGGAGAGAATCGATCGAGAACTTCGAGGAGAGCCTCAGGATATGCGAAGAGATCGGGACGGAGAAGGAACTAGCAGACTCCTACTTCGAATACGGAATGATGTGGAAGGAGAACGGGGATGCGGAGAAGGAGAAGGACTACCTGAACAAGGCCATGGACATTCTGGAAGACCTGAGACTCGAGATGGAATCGGAGAAGGTGAAGGAAGCCCTCTTCAATATGGATGGGATTCAGAGGGCTGGCGTCTAGGGCCGCAGGGGGCCAGCAAGCACCAGTTGGCATCTCGGTTCAACCTTAGTTGATGATAAGTATGAGGGCGCATCTTCTAATCTTGAAGGTGCACGGGCTTGAAGGTGCTGCTCACAGGCGCGACAGGATACATAGGTAGGAGGCTGACTCAGCGCCTCCTGGAGGACAAGGACGCCGAGTTGCGGCTCTTCGAGCGGGACTCGAGGAAGGTCACGACCTACACTAGTGCTGGGGCGCAGGTCGTCGAAGGGGACACGTTCAACAAGGACTCCCTCAGAGAGGCGGTCAAGGGCGTGGACGTCGCCTACTACCTCATCCACTCCATGGAGGCCGGAAGAGGCTACGAGAAGCTTGACAGGCTGAGCGCCCAGAGCTTTTTGGACGCCTGCACGGAGGCGGGCGTGAGGAGAATCGTATACCTCGGGGGCCTCGGAGTGAAGGAGACCGCCAGCAAGCACCTTCTGAGCAGGATCGAGGTGGGCGAGGTCCTGAGCTCTCGTCCTGATAGGATTCAGACGATATGGCTCCGGGCGGGCATCATCATCGGCTCCGGGAGCGCGAGCTTCGAGATAATCAGGAACATCGTGCAGAAGCTCCCCGTGATGACGCCGCCAATGTGGGTGAAGACACTGACACAGCCTATTGCGGTGGATGACGTTCTCGAATATCTCACGGCTGCGAAGGATCTGTCTGTCAAGGGCAACCAGGTCGTCGACATAGGCTCGGAGAGAATGAGCTTCCAAGAGATGCTCAAGCAGGCCTCCGATGTGATGGGCCTGAGCAGGATCCTGATTCCGATGCTCTTGCCCACGCTGAAGCTTTCCTCCTACTGGTTCATGATGTTCACGCCAGTCCCGACCAGGGTGGCCTCTCGCTTGATCGAAGGGATACGGTCGGAGACGGTCATGCAGAACGACAATGCAAGGAGACACTTCCCCGACATCGTTCCCATGTCGTACGAGGAGGCCTTGAGAAGAGCTCTGAGAGAGATAGAAGAGAACCAGGTCATCAGCCGCTGGTCCGACAGTAGCGCGGGCGAAGTGAGCGACATGGTCGACGGCGACATCGCAGAGGCCGTATTCATCGACACGCAGACCATGGACCTGGGGGAAGTGAGAGCCGAGGACGTGTTCTCCACCATCACTCATCTGGGAGGTCACAGAGGATGGCTGAGATACAACGTGCTCTGGCGCATCAGAGGGGTGATCGACAAGCTTCTCGGTGGGTACGGACTCGCCAGGGGCAGAAGGGACCCAGAGAAACTGAGGATAGGGGACAGCCTGGACTTCTGGAAAGTGGCCGATCTCGTGGAGGGAAAAAGACTCTTGCTCGTGTCCCAGATGGTGCTTCCTGGAAAGGCATGGCTTGAGTTCACGGTGGCAGAGGGCAAGCTCACGCAGACATCGTACTTCTACCCGAACGGCATCCTCGGTCGGCTCTATTGGTACGTGACCTTTCCCTTTCACGCCCCAGTCTTCCGAAGCTTGGCGGATGCGCTCGTGGAAAGCTCGAAGTGAGCAGATGATGGCTCAAGATGATTCTTCGATCTCCACTCTTCATCCTTGTCCATCCAATCACCTCTTGAGTCCGAGCAAGGGGACGAGGAGCAGGGAAATCCCGGCGATCATCAGGGTCATCTGGACGCTCACGAAGAAAGTGGCCAGCAGACACAGGAACGCTCCCACTGTCCTCCCCGCGTTCAGCATAAGCTCTCTCACCATTATGGCATTCTGCGATGAGGCCGCCCTGTCGACCGCGAGGACGAAGAGGAATATCCAAAGCAGCGGGAGGAAGAAGAAGATCGCCCCGATCGTGATTCCGAAGAGCAGCGGGTCGGAGACGAACGCCGAGAGGAGGAGCAGTGGCCCGCACACGAGGGCCGCCAGGGTGATGAAGATCTTCCTCTTGCCCTTTTTGTCGGACAGCCTGCCCGCCACGACCGACATCACACCGCCCGCCACACCGAAGGCGGCGAGCATCTTTCCCAGGTCGAACTCGCCACCAACGAGGAAGAACGTGGCCAGCGGGATAGCGACCGCGAACACGCCCTCCTGGATGCCCTCGAAGAAGAAGCCGGAGGAGGGGAACGACCACGCGCCCGTGAGGTCCATCTTCGGTGAGTACTTCTCGGCGCCCTTTCTCCACGTGAGGAGAATGAGTGCGGAGTTCACCACGAACAGCAGGAGGGCCACGGCGAACACGACATCGTAACCGGAGTTCTGTATCATCGCCCCGCCCGCGAGCGGACCGATGAAGTAGACGATCGGGAATATGACGAACGTCAGGCTGATGATGAGACCCCTGTTCTTGACGGTCGTCATGCGGATCATCGCGATGTTGAACGGGATCCAGAAGACCGGGATGTAGAGGGCGAGAAGCACGGGTGCGACGTTGATCAGCACCAGGTCGGGCAGGTAGAGGAAGCAGGCGAAATAGCCCGCCATGACGAGGCTGCCCACGGCCATGGAGACATCCGCTCTCGGGAATCCCGTCCTCGAGAACACGAGGAGGAAGACCACGGTCAGCAGGTACCCGATTGCCACGAAGTAGGCCGCGTGCTGGACTTCCATGCCCTGGCGGATGAGGAAGACGAGCGAAAAGGAGCCCGCGAAGAACCACGCGAGCGACAGGACGGTCTCATACGTCATCAATCGAGCGAGCCTTCCGAGCACCGTCTCGGATAGGGGGAGCGGGTATTAAGCCATTCACTTGGAACTCGGTCAGCGTCCTTGTTGATGCGACTCCATCGGCGGAAGATAGAAATACCCACAGGGAAATGAACTGGACCGGATGGTTGGAAGGTTCCCTTCAAGGCGATCCGCAGCGGCGTTGTTCTCTCTCCTGCTTTCTCTCTCACTCGTCATGGCGCTAGCACCGGTGTCGGCTCCCGAGGGCGATGTCAGGCCTGCCGGTGCGGGACCGTCTCACGGGTTTCTCGACTCGAAAGGGAACTACTCCATCGCCGTCGGCGACGGTCACATGCACTCCACGTACTCGAGCGGCGTGACGACCGTCCATCAGAA